>CAJOHW010000030.1 GCA_905234565.1 uncultured Oscillibacter sp.
CCCTTGCATTTGTCGGGAAAAACGGATATAATACTCCCACGGTACAGGCAGAATCGTCTGTTATGCTGAGTGCTGCTATCACTCACCATAGGGCTGCGTGGTGCTGGCACACTGCGCGGTCTGCCGCCTATTATGTTTCTGAAAGCATACGCCGCCTCTGCAACGTACACCTTATGGCTATTTTAACCGATCCCCTGCCGGATTGCAAGAGGTTTTTCTCAATTCCGGCAAATTTCTTCTGAGGAAGGGCCTGTGTTCTCCTTGACAGACGTTTCTCCCCTGTATATACTATTGTATATACAGGGGAGTTTCTGTCAGGAGGTGTGAGGGTGATGATCGCAAAGGTATTTCAAAGCGGCAACAGTCAGGCCATTCGGATTCCGAAAGAGGCGCATACGGACGAACAGGAGTTTTATATCCGCAGACTGGGCAAGGGCTTTCTCCTGTTTCCCAAGAGCGATCCCTGGTTCCCCCTGCGGGAGAGCATCGGAACGGTTCCGGATGATTTCATGGAGGAGCGGAACCAGCCTGACTGGGACAGTTGCGATTAAGAAGGGAGCGCACCGCCATGGAAGCAGACGAAATGCAGCGGTTCTTGAACATAGAGGCCCAGCGGGGCAGCAGCGAAATGGAAGCCTACCGGAATCTCATGGAAATCCTGGGCATCGAATTTCCCAAGGATCCGAAAGAGAAGAAATCTTAATCACTCTCTATACGCCGCCCCCCTCCCCGGTTCCGGGGAGGGGGGCGGCGGGTTTAATATTCGATTTCCCCGGTGTACACCAGTTTGGCGTCGCCGGTGAGGACGGCCTGTCCGCCGCTGCACCGGACGATAAGGTCCCCGCCCCGGACCCGGACAGTGATGTCCGTGTCCTCCTGGCACAGGCCGTTGGCCACGGCTGCTGCGGCGGCGGCACAGGCCCCGGTCCCGCAGGCCATGGTCTCCCCGCTGCCCCGTTCCCACACCCGCATTTTGATGGTGTTGGGATTCACCACCCGGATAAACTCCGTGTTGGTCCGGTCCGGGAAATAGGGGGCGTACTCAAATTTCGGCCCCACGTGTTCCACATCCACGCTGTCCACCCGGTCGCAGAACACCACGCAGTGGGGGTTCCCCACGTCTACGCAGGTGATCCGGTAGGCTTCCCCGCCGATCTCCACGGGGTAGTCCACCACTTCCCCCTCCGGCAGGTTCAGATGGAGCCGGGACACGTCCACGGTGGTCCGGCCCATGTCCACGCTGGCGGAGGAGACTTTCCCGTTGATGGTGTTCAGCCGCACCCGGCGGACCCCCAGGGCCGTCTCGATGGTGACGATATCCCCCCGGGAGAGGCCGTTGTCATACAGGTATTTCCCCATACACCGCAGGGCGTTGCCCGCCATAGCGCCCTCGCTGCCGTCGGCGTTGAACATCCGCATTTTGGCGTCGGCCTTGCCGGAGGGCTCCATGAGGATGATGCCGTCGGCCCCGATGCCGTAGTGGCGGTCGCAGAAGGAGACGCACAGGGACTCCGGACACGTGATCTCCCCCCGGAAGTTCTCCAGGAACACATAGTCGTTGCCGCAGGTCTGCATTTTGGCAAAACGCAGTTTCTCCCGCTTATGCCGCAGACGGCAGATGTCGATGAGTTCCGTATTCTGCTGGGTGTAGCGGGAGGAGAGGATATCCGTCAGGGCGTTGGCGGTATCTAAAGAGGTCAGGCAGGGGATGCCCAGCTGGACGCATCGGCGGTTCAGACGGATGAAGTCCCGGATATAGGCCGGCTCCGTGGACCCGGTGAGGATCACATAGTCAATGGTGCCCTCTTCCAGGAGGCGGAACACCCGGCTGTCCCGGCCCAGCTTGCCCACGATCTCCACTTCCGTGCCCAGACGCCGGATCTCCCGGGCGGTGCCGTCGGTGGCGTAGAGCCGGAAGCCCATCTCGTCCAGTTTCCGGGCGATGTTCACGACCTCCGGCTGGTCCCGGTGGTTCACGGAGATCAGCACCCCCGCGTGGGTGTGCTTTTCCACCTTGTATCCGGCGGACAGCAGTCCCTTGAACAGCGCCTCCTGCATATTCTTCCCCAGGCCCAGCACCTCCCCCGTGGACTTCATCTCCGGGGACAGGGCGGCGTTGGCGGAGGGGATCTTCTCAAAGGAGAACACAGGCACCTTCACAGCTACATAGGGCGGCTGGCGGTACAGTCCGGTGCCATAGCCCAGGGAGGCCAGGGGCTGGCCCACCATCACCCGGGTAGCAAGGTCCACCATAGGAACCCCCGTGACCTTGGAGATATAGGGCACGGTCCGGGAGGCCCGGGGGTTCACCTCAATGACGTACAGTTCCCCCTGATAGATCAGGTACTGGATGTTCACCAGCCCCTTGGTGCCCAGGGACAGGGCCAGCTTTTCGGAGCAGTCCACAATGGTGCGGAGCATTTTGTCCCGGATGGAGAAGGGGGGATAGACGGCGATAGAGTCCCCGCTGTGGACGCCGCTGCGCTCAATGTGCTGCATGACCCCGGGGATCAGCACGTCCTTGCCATCGGAGATCACGTCCACTTCCAGTTCCTTGCCCATGAGGTACTGGTCCACCAGGACGGGGTTCTCGATCTTCCCCGCCAGGATGATCTCCATATAGGTCCGCACGTCGTGCTCGTTGTGGGCAATCACCATGTTCTGTCCGCCGATGACGTAGGAGGGCCGCAGCAGCACCGGATAGCCCAGTTCCTCGGCGGCCCGGAGGGCCTCGTCCATGCCCGTGACGGCCCGTCCGGCGGGGCGGCGGATCTGGAACTGTTCCAGCAGGGCATCGAAGCGCTCCCGGTCCTCCGCCATGTCGATGGACTCGGCGGAGGTGCCCAGAATGGGGATCCCCTGTTTGTCCAGGAATTTCGTCAGCTTGATGGCGGTCTGTCCGCCGAAGGCCACCACCACGCCTACGGGCTTCTCCACGTCGATGATGTGCATTACGTCCTCCGGGCACAGAGGCTCGAAGTACAGCCGGTCGGCGGTGTCGTAGTCCGTGGAGACAGTCTCCGGGTTGTTGTTGACGATGACCACGTCATAGCCCAGGTCCTTTAAGGCCCAGACGCAGTGGACGGAGGAGTAGTCGAACTCGATGCCCTGGCCGATGCGGATGGGGCCGGAGCCCAGGACCATGATCACGGGCTTTCCGGACCGGGGGAAGGACCGGGCCTCGCAGTCCTTGTCGAAGGTGGAGTAGAAGTAGGGGGTCTCCGCGTCGAACTCGGCGGCGCAGGTGTCCACCATCTTGTAGACGGCGGGTTTGGCGGGCTTGGGCAGGAACGTGGCCTCCGACAGGCGCATGAGGGTGTCGTCGGGATAGCCCAGGCGTTTCCCCTCCTCGTACAGAGTTCCGGTGAGGCCCTCTTGGGAAAGAGCCGCCTCAAAGTCCGCCAGGTTTTGGAGCTTCCACAGGAACCAGCGGTCAATCTTGGTGATGGAGTAGATCTCGTCCACGCTGATGCCCTGTTTCAGGGCCTCAAAGACCGTGAACAGCCGCCGGTCGTCCACCCGGTGGAGCCGCTCTAAAATGGAGGCGTCGTCGTCTGACGGACGGTTCAGGGTGTCCAGGCCGATCTCCGCTCCCCGGACCGCCTTCATAATCCCCATCTCAAAGGAGGGGGCAATGGCCATGACCTCTCCCGTGGCCTTCATCTGGGTGCCGATGGTCCGGGAGGCGTCGGCGAACTTGTCAAAGGGCCATTTCGGCATCTTGACCACGATGTAGTCCACCGCCGGCTCAAAGCAGGCGCAGGTCTTGCCGGTGATGTCGTTTTTGATCTCGTCCAGGGTATAGCCCAGGGCCAGACGGGCAGTCATTTTGGCGATAGGATAGCCCGTGGCCTTGGACGCCAGGGCGGAGGACCGGGACACCCGGGGATTCACCTCAATGACAGCGTAGCGGAAACTGTCCGGGTCCAGGGCGAACTGCACGTTGCACCCGCCTACAATGCCCAAATGGGTGATGATGTTCAAGGACGCGGTGCGAAGCATCTGATACTCCCGGTCCGCCAGGGTCTGGGCCGGGGCCACCACGATGGAGTCCCCGGTGTGAATGCCCACCGGGTCCACGTTCTCCATGGAGCAGATGGCAATCGTATTCCCGGCGCTGTCCCGCATGGTCTCAAACTCGATCTCTTTCCAGCCAAAGACCGCCTTTTCAATGAGTACCTGGGTAATGGGGGAGGCGTCCAAGCCGGACTGGGCAATGGTGCGCAGCTCGTCGGCGGTATTGGCGGCGCCGCCGCCAGTGCCCCCCAGGGTAAAGGCGGGCCGGACAATGACGGGATAGCCCACTTCCTCCGCCGCCGCCAGAGCCTCCTCCACGGTTTCCGCAATGCCGGAGGGGATCACGGGCTGTCCGATGGCCTCCATGGCCTCCTTAAAAAGCTCCCGGTCCTCCGCCTTGGAGATGGCCTCCACATTGGTGCCCAGGAGCCGGACGCCGTGGGAGTCTAAGAAGCCGTCCTGATTCAGCTGCATGGCCAGGGTCAGGCCCGTCTGGCCCCCCAGCCCCGCCAGAAGCCCGTCGGGACGCTCTTTCAGGATGATCCGCTTCATGGTCTCCACGGTCAGGGGTTCCAGATAGATGGCGTCCGCCATGGCCTGATCCGTCATAATGGTGGCGGGGTTGGAGTTGCACAGCACCACCTGGACCCCGGCCTCTTTCAAAACCCGGCAGGCCTGGGTGCCGGCGTAGTCGAACTCGGCGGCCTGTCCAATGACAATGGGGCCGGAGCCGATGACCATGACTTTCCGGATGCTGGTATCCAGAGGCATTACCGCTCACCGCCTTTCTGGGTGTGCCGCAGTTCCATGAGGGACAGGAACCGGTCAAAGAGGAAGGCCGTGTCCATAGGCCCGCCGTGGGCCTCCGGGTGGAACTGGACCGTAAAGGCGTCTAAGCCCGGATAGTCCATGCCCTCACAGGTGCCGTCGTTGGCGTTGACAAAGGACATCCGCCCCGCCCGGACGCTGTCCGGATCCACCACGTAGCCGTGGTTCTGGCTGGTGATGTAGGTTCTCCCCTGGGTCTGCTGGGGGAACATGGGGGTGTCAATCTCCCGGACCGGCTGGTTGGCCCCCCGGTGGCCGTATTTCAGCTTATAGGTTCTGCCGCCCACCGCCAAGGCCGTCAGCTGGTGGCCCAGACAGATGCCAAAGAGGGGACGTTTCCCCAGGAGCTTTCCGATCTGGGCCGCCTGGAAGTGGCACTGGGCCGGATCCCCGGGGCCGTTGGCCAGCATGATGCCGTCCGGATTCAGGGCCAGCACTTCCTCCGCGCTGGTGGAGGCCGGGAGAACCGTCACGGTGCAGCCCCGGCTCTGAAGCTCCCGGTGGATGTTTTGTTTCGCGCCGTAGTCCAGCAGGGCCACCCGGAATCGCTCCTCTCCCTCCGCCGGGAAGGAGGCGGGCTCCTTGCAGGTGACGGCCTCCACCATGCCGGTGACGGCATAGGACCGGAGGGCGTCCAAATTCCCGGGGACCCGGGTGCAGATGGCGGCGTTCATAACGCCCTGTTCCCGGAGGATCCGGGTAAGCTGCCGGGTATCCACCCCCCACAGGCCGGGAATGCCCTCTTCTTTCAAAAACGTATCCAAATCGCAGTCCGTTCGGAAGTTGGAGGGATGGCGGCACCACTCCCGGACCACATAGCCCTTCACGGCGCAAGGTCCCTCGAAATCTGACCGGATCATACCTACGTTGCCAATGAGCGGATAGGTATGCAGCACAATCTGTCCGGCGTAGCTGGGATCGGTCAAGGTCTCGATGTAGCTGCCCATGCCGGTGGTGAACACCAGCTCGCCCATGGTGTCCCCCGGCGCGCCAAAGCGCACGCCCTCAAAGACCTGCCCGTCCTGTAAGACCAAATAGCCCTTTTCCATATGTCCCTCCCCATAGCTTAGGATCTCCTCTATTATAAAAGTTTTCCCGGAACAGTCAACCGTTCCGGGGGCCGGGGAGAGAAAACTTTTGTCCCCGGCAGACCGCCGGAATTTGTGCAGATTCCACGATCCCCGGCGATTTTACAAAGTTTATACTCGCGCTCTTTAAGATTTGCCCCGTTTTAGGTCACTGGCACGGCAACCAAGCGAAAACCAAACCGCTCACGAGTACGACTGGAATTTACAATGTTTGACAACCACCGGAGAAGCTTGTATACTAAGGGAGAAGCAAAGCATTTCGGGGGTGAAACCGGAAAACACACAGGGGAGATATAAGGAGGCGCGGCTATGGCACGGACATGGGGAAGGTGTTCCCGCTGCGGGGCGGTAGTGCGGGTGGAGCGCGGTCAGGCAGCGGCGGAGTGTCCCGCCTGCGGGCATATGGAGGCGGCGGAGCAGGCAGTGGAAGCCGCTCGGCAGGAGGCGGGCCGGGATTTCAAAATTGAAAATGGGCAGCTGTTAAAATACTGGGGAAAGCGCACTGATGTTCTGATTCCGGAGGGAGTGCGGATTCTGGATGATTTCTGTTTCCAGGGGGCGTTCAGTGTGGAGGAGGCCTGGCTGCCGGACAGCGTGGACCGGATTTATACCGCCGCCTTTGTGGACTGCCGGAATCTGAGGCGGATCCATCTGCCGGAGGGACTGGCCCTTGTGGGCAGCAACGCCTTCCGGGGCTGCGCTGCCCTGACGGAAGTCCATATCCCGGACAGCGTCACCGCCCTGCGGGAAAAGGCGTTTCAGGACTGCGAGAGTTTACAGCGCGTACACCTGCCCGCCGGACTGACGGCCATCGGCTCCCACCTCTTTTCCGGGTGCGGCAGTCTCTCCGCTGTGGACATCCCGAGCAGCGTGGAGAGCATCGCATCCCATGCCTTTAAGAACTGCGCGTCCCTCCGGGCCCTGACCCTGCCAGACAGCCTCCGGGTGCTGGAAAACAACGCCCTGGAAGGCTGCAGGGCCCTGGAATCCGTGGAGATCCCCTACGGCGTACAGGAGATTGCCATGGGCACCTTCCGTTCCTGTACGGCCCTGCGCCATGTATCCCTGCCGGACAGCGTGACGAAAATCGACAGCAGCGCCTTTGAGGGCTGTACCGCTTTAGAAAGCATCGAACTGCCAAAGAGCGTGAAACTGGTGGAGGAGCGGGCCTTCCACAACTGCAAGGCCCTGTCCCAGGTCCGGGTGCTCTCTCCCCTGATCCCCCGGCGCATTGCACGGCGGGGGGCGTTCTCCAACTGCGGAAAGCTCCGGCGGTTCGACGCCCCCTTCTTCTGGAAGGTCCGGAACCGGGGCTGCGCCGACTGCCTCCGGGGTCCCCGCTTTGTGGGGACCGTGCTGAGGGGATAGGGCCTCACCCGGCCCCTGTCATCACTTGCCTGTTATAACAGACGCCATAAACCCACACATCGCCCCGCCCTAAAAAGGGCGGGGCGATGCGCGAATAAAAGGAGGAGAAAACTTATCCGGCGTTATCCGGCAAAGCCGTTGCCGAAGAAGTAGCGGAAGAAATCATCGCTGAACGGGTAGCCGTAGGTATTCCCGTTCCCGGGCTGGGACTGCTGGGGCTGCTGCTGGACCGGGGTCTGTTGCTCCGCCGGAACGCTGTCCCAAATCACGTCCATGGTGAGGGTCTCTCCGGCCCGGTACACCGTCAGGACGGCCTTGTCTCCGGCGGAGTACTTCTTCTTTGCCGCCACCAGATCCTCATAGGAGGTGATGGTGTTGTTGTCCACCTTGGTGATAATGTCGTTCTGCCGCAGTCCGGCCTTCTCCGCGGCGCTGCCCGGCTCCACGGAGTACACAATCACGCCGGAGCTGATGTCATACTGATAGTTGGCGGCCATTTGACGGGTCAGGGTGCCGGGGGTGATGCCCAGATAGGGCTTGTTGGTCACATAGCCGTTGGTGATGATATCCTCAATCATGGACAGCACGTCGTTCATGGGAATGGCAAAGCCCAAACCCTCCACGGAGGTGCTGGCGTAGCGGGAGTACTTGGCGGACACGATGCCCACCACCTCGCCGAACTGGTTGAACAGGGGCCCGCCGGAGTTGCCGGGGTTGATGGCGCAGGTGACTTGAATCATGTTGAAGGGGGTGCCTTCCACGTTAATGGCCCGGTTGACAGAGGACGCCACGCCCTCACTCATGGAAAAGGTCAGCTCTCCCAGGGGGTTGCCGATGGTGGACACGGGTTCGCCCACGTTCAGCAGGTTGCTGTCCCCCAGGGTGACGGCCTTGAAGTTCTCGCCCTCGATTTTCAGCACGGCAATGTCATAGTCCTTATCGCCGCCGATGATGGAGGCGTCATAGGTGTCCCCGTTCTGGAAGGTGACTTTCACCTCCGTGCCGCCCTCAATCACATGGTAGTTGGTGGCGATGTAGCCGTCGCTGGTGAGGACGAAGCCGGAGCCGGAGGAGGCGGTGATTACCCGCTGTCCGAACACGTTATAGCTGCTCTCTCCGGTGGTGTTGATGGACACGCAGCTGTCCACCTGGCTGGCGTAGATCTGGGCGAAGGACAGGGGCGTCTTGCTGGCGCCGTTGGAAATCACCGCCACGGGGGCTGCCGCCCGGTCACTGACCTGGATGCTGGTCTCCCGCACTACGGTGCCGCCAGCCGCCCGGTTGGCCACGGTCCACGCGGCCCCGCCGCCTACCGCCCCGCCTACCAGGGCACAGCACAGGGCAAGAGCCGCGATTTTCGCCCCGCCCCGCTTCTTCACCCGCTTCGGCGCGGACCGGGTATAGGGCGGCGTACTCTCCAAATTGGCGTAATACTGCCGCACCTGGCCCTCAGACTGGGAACGGTACAGGTTTTCCTCATCATAATACATACAGGATTCCTCCTTATCTTTGTCTGTATCCTTAGGACTTGCGCTTTCGTCCAGCCGCTCTCCCGGCTGTCTGGGGACAGTATACAGCGCGTTTCTGAAAATATCATGAAAAAACGAAAAAACTTTTGAGCGGCGGTTGGTGCAAGATCCACCTCATCCGCCCCCTGCGGGGGCACCCTCCCCGCTTGCGGGGAGGGCTTGGGTTTCATTTTTTATCCAGTGCCAGACAAAATCGCCAGCAAGAAGCCTTCCCCCTGTGGGGGAAGGTGGCGCACAGCGCCGGATGAGGGTTTCCCAGCCGTTTCCCGGAACTTCCAGCGGAATTCCGGCGGAATTCACGGGCACGGCATTGACAAACGGGCGGATCTGGGGTATGATAAGAAAGCGGTATGCAAAATCACATGACAGGGAGTTGCGTACGATGTGGAACATTGTCAGCGACAGCAGTTGTGATCTGCGCAGGAGCGATCTTGTCAGTCCCAGCGTCCATTTTGAGACGGTGCCCCTGCGGATCCACGCCGGGGGAAAAGAGTTTGTGGACAACGACAGCCTTCAGGTCCCGGAACTGATCGCCGCCATGCGGGACGAGAAGGGTCCTTCCTCCACCGCCTGTCCCTCCCCCGGGGCCTTTGCCAGGGCTTTCGCCAAGGGGGACAAAACCATCTGCTTTACCATTTCCAGCAGCCTGTCCGGGTGCTATAACGCGGCGGTCCAGGGCAGGGAACTCTTTTTAGAGGAGAATCCGGACAAACAGGTCTGCGTCATCGACTCCAAGTCCACCGCCGGGGCCATGGTGCTTTTGATCCGCCGGGCCAAGGCCCTCATGGAGGCGGATCCGGAGGGGGAACACTTTGAGGAGATCTGCGGGGAACTGCGGCTCTATCAGGCCGCCCAGCGCACCGTGTTCACCCTGGAAAATTACGACAACCTCATTAAAAACGGACGGATGCGCCCCCTGGTGGGGACCCTGCTCCACAGCTTGGGGATCCATGTGGTGGCGGTAGGCACCGCCCAGGGCGCCATTCAGGTGGTGGCCAAGGCCCGGGGAGAGACGAAAACCCATAAGGCCATTACCTCGATTATGGCCGGGAGCAAGGACTGTACCGGCGCGGAGGTCATTATCTGCCACTGTGAGAACCCCGCCGGGGCGGTGAAGCTGAAAGAGCAGATGTTACAGGATCTGCCGGTCAAGAGCGTGGAGATCCTGCCCTGCCGGGGGCTGACCAGCTTCTATGCCATGGAGAAGGGTTTGATCGTGGGGTATTGATTTCTCTCTATGATAACGGCTGTTCAGACAGCCATTCCAGCAGGCTTTTTGCAAGGGCAAGATGCTTTGGGTCCATATTCCGAAGCAGTTCCGCCACGTTTTTCCATTCCTCTCCCTCCTGACGGGACGTTCCTACCAGAAACTCATCCGGCGTGGTGTCCAGTGCGGCGGCCAGCCGCATAATTACCTCCGTAGAGGGGATCGAGACGGCCCGCTCAATGTTGGAGAGGTATTGATCGCTGATATTGCAAAGTTCCGCGACCTTCGCCTGTGTCAGGCGGAGGTCTTTTCTTCTCCTTGCGATATGCTGCCCGATTTTGCTGTAATCCACTTCCAAACGAGGTTGCCTCCCTATCTGGTTTTCTACCATGATACCCGTTTCCCGCAGAAGTGATAATAATGGTTAAGTTTATTTTTCTACTTGACATTCTAATGAATATGTGTTATCATACCTTTATACCAAATCATACCAGGAGGGGAATCACATGAGGGAATGCAAAATTTTGGAATTCGAGATCACCAAAAGGGCTTTGGGAAAAAAATCTGCCAAGACGGTCGAAAAGGAAAAAGATTTAGTCATTAAAGACTACCCGGAGATAGAGGGGAAAATTGCGTCCTATCTGGTTGATGGCTGGACCATTTCAAATTTCTCTATCCAGAAGTACACGGCTCCGCCTAATGTGATTGTTACGCTGTCCTATGATTACATCGTTGTCTTATTGACGCGATAACATCCAAGCTGCCAAGGTTTTTCCGGAAACTTCCGCAATCTCTCCACAGGAAAAGGAAACTTGTCCCCCTTGACAAACCGCCCTCTCCGTTGTATAGTACCCCTTGACAAATTGGCCATGAGGGAGAAGAACCCGTACAGCGGCACCAGCAGAGAGGGACGGCAGGGTGAAAGCGTCCCGGCGTTTTGCGGCGGGCGGTACCACTCCTGAGCCGCCCGCGAAACAAGCGGGACGGGCCCTCCCGTTACAGAGGACACGAGCGGCGCGCCGTACTGAGGCTTTCCGTCAGTCAGCGCGCAAGCAGGGTGGAACCGTGGAATACGAAAAACCGTATCCCACCCCTGAGAGTGAACAGGGGTGGGATTTCTGCCGCCCCAAAGCCGTAGAAGGAGGAGATTCCCATGAGTGGAGACAAGGACCTTTACACCTTTGAAAATCCGGAGTACCGGTCCACCTACTGGCACACCTGTTCCCATGTGCTGGCCCAGGCGGTGAAGCGGCTGTACCCGGAGGTGAAGCTGGCCATTGGGCCGTCCATCGAGAACGGCTTCTATTACGATTTGGATTCCCCCTTCCCCTTCACCCCGGAGATTATGGAGAAGATCGAGGGGGAGATGCGGAAGATCTGCAAGGAGAAGCTGAAACTGGAACGCTTTGAACTGCCCCGGGCGGAGGCGGTGAAGTTCATGGAGGAGCGCCAGGAGCCCTACAAGGTGGAGCTGATCCAGGACCTGCCGGAGGGCGTACCCATCAGCTTCTACCGCCAGGGGGAGTTTACGGACCTCTGCGCCGGACCCCATCTGGACTCCACAGGCCGCATTAAGGGGAATGGGATCAAGCTCACCGCCTGCAACGCCGCCTATTGGCGGGGGGATTCCAGCAAAGCCACTTTACAGCGGATCTACGGCATCGCCTTCCCGAAGAAGGACGAGCTGGACGCGTACCTCCAAAAGTTAGAGGAGGCGAAGCGCCGGGACCACCGGAAGCTGGGGAAAGAGCTGGGCCTGTTCATGACGGATGAACTGGTGGGCCGGGGACTGCCCATGTTCCTGCCCAAGGGGTACACGGTTTGGCGGATCCTGGAAAACTACATCCGGGACAAAGAGCTGAAAATGGGCTATCAGCACGTCCTGACCCCCTGCGTCGGCACGGTGAACCTGTACCGCACTTCCGGCCACTGGGACCACTACAAGGACAATATGTTCCCCGCCATGGAGGTGGAGGACGAGGCCTACGTGCTGCGGCCCATGAACTGCCCCCACCATATGCGCATCTACGCCAACCGGGCCCACTCCTACCGGGACCTGCCGATTCGGATCGGGGAGATCGCCCACGATTTCCGCTTTGAGGCGTCGGGGGTGCTGAAGGGCATCGAGCGGGGCCGCCACTTCTGCCAGAATGACGCCCACCTCTTTGTCCGTCCGGAACAGATCAAGGAGGAGTTCTCCAAGGTCTGCGATTTGATCTTTGAGACGTACCGGGATTTCGGCATCACGGATTACCGCTGTGTACTGTCCCTGCGGGACCCGGCGGACAAGGTGAAGTACCACGACGACGACGCCATGTGGAACCAGGCGGAGAGCGCGTTGCGGGAGGTCTTGACGGACCTTGGCATCCAGTTCACGGAGGAGATCGGCGAGGCGGCGTTCTACGGCCCCAAGCTGGACGTGAACGTGCGGCCCGCCGTAGGGGCGGAGTACACCCTCTCCACCTGCCAGCTGGACTTCTGCCTGCCCATGAAGTTCCAACTGACCTATGTGGACGCGGACGGCTCCGAAAAGACGCCGGTGGTGCTGCACCGGGCCATTCTGGGGTCCCTGGACCGGTTTATGGCCTATCTCATTGAGGAGACCATGGGGGCCTTCCCCACCTGGCTGGCGCCGGTACAGGTCAAGCTCCTGCCCGTGACGGACCGGGCCAACGCCTACGCGGAGGGTCTGCGGGAGAAACTGGAAAGCCTTGGTTTCCGGGCGGAGACGGACGACCGCAACGAGAAGATTGGCCGGAAGATCCGGGACGCCCAGATGGAAAAGGTGCCCTACATGGTGGTTGTGGGGGACCGGGACATGGAGAACGCCACAGTGTCTCCCCGGCACCGTTCCCAGGGGGACTTGGGGGCCATGGACTTTGCCGCCTTTGCCGCCCTGCTGCGAAAAGACGTGGAGGAGAAATCCCTGTAAAACGCCGCAAAAAACGGGCGGGAACGAAAAGAAACAAGCTGTCTGTACAGATATCCACGGGTATCTGTGCAGACAGCTCTCTGTTTTTTGGCGGCAAAGGCGGCGGATTTACCGGACTTGCCGATTCTCCTGGGCCAGCAGCTGCTTGCGCATCCACTTGTTCTCATACATCCGCTTGTCCGCCCGGCGGACCACATCATGCACGGTATCGTCCGTTTTGGGATCGTACACGGCGATGCCCCGGGCGATGTCCACCTGTTCCCACCGGGCCTCCGCCTGGGCCCGCCTCTGGGCGCAGGTCTCATCGAAGAACCGGAGAAGGGACTTTCTGTTCTGGAAATCGTGGTTTTGCAGCACCACCGCGAACTCGTCCCCGCCGATCCGAAACACAGGGCTGTGAATGAACGCGCCGCAGATGATGTCACAGGAGGCTTTCAGGTACAGATCTCCCTTGTCGTGGCCGAACTGGTCGTTGATCACTTTCAGGTTGTTGCAGTCCATAATACAGACCGCAAATTCCGGGACGCTCTCCGATTCCAGGATCTGGGCCTGCAGATTTTGGGTGAAAATTTCAAAGGCCCCCTTGTTCCGGACGGAGGTCAGGGCGTCGGCATAGGCCAGGTTGTTTAAGTCGCTGATGTAGGTTCCCAGGTGGGAGATCAGGCGGCTGAAAGCGCTGGTCAGAATGCCCACCTCATCCCGGCCCTTGTAATCCAGCTTAAAGTCATAGTCCCCGGCGTTGAGCCGTTCCGCCGCACGGGTCAGATCCCGCAGGGGTTTCGTGATGCTCTCGGAAACCTGCATGGTAATGAGGATAAAGGTCACCAGCAGCACCACCGCAAAGGCGGAGATCTGATAGATCCACTGGATCCATCCGGCGTTGATCTCCTCCACGGGCACCGCCACATTCAGCCGCATTCCGTTGCTCAGGGGCAGCCACACCGCCAGCTTCTCCACGCCGTCAAACGTGTACCGGAAAAAAGGTCCGCCGCTGAGAAGGCCGTCGGGAACCGAGGGCTGGGCGTTCCCCGCCGTCACATCAATGCGCGGGTGGTAGACGATGCGCCCCTCCCTGTCGTTGATAAAGGCGTAGCCGTTTTGATAGAGCTTGATATGGTCCACCTGTCCGGCCATGGTGGAGTAGTCGATCTCAATCCCGATGACACCTAAAAAAACGCCGTCCTGGTAGATGGGGACGTTATAGGAGATCACCTGCACGTTCAGATTATCCGTGAAATAGGGGGGCAGCCAGATGGACTTCCCGGTGGTTTTCGGCACGGAGAACCACACCAGCTGGGACGTATCCTCCGTATCATACAGGGCGATGTCCGTGACTTCATGTTCCTGGAAGCCCTTGCCGTCCAAATTGACAAACCAAAAGCCTTTCTCCGTCTGGGACACCGCCGGGTCCAGGCGGTAGTAATAGGTCAGGATGCCGTTGGTCTTATAGGTGATGAACGAAAAAATCTCCCTGACCCGTTCTAAATGCTCCGGCAGTTCCTCCAGGGGCAGTCCCTCCAAATCGGATTCCGCGTAGGCGGCCACCGTCTCCACAGACTGTTCCACGTTTTGGAAGTAGTAGTCCAGGTTCTTCTCCCCGGATTCGCACAGCAGAAGCAGGCTCTGCCTGGAATTATTGTTCCCGATGCTGCGGATGGCCAGAACCCCCAGCAGCGTGGCGATGGACATGGCCGCGATAATGGCGCAGACGGTCAGGCACGTGATCTTTGTCCGGATAGACTTCACAGAGTATTCCCTCTTCTCATGATAAAACAGCGCTCCACGGGGGAGCCGTTTCTTTTCCATTTTCGCAAGTGATTGTACCACGCCTCCCCTATCCGGTCAAGGCCGTTTTCCCGGGAAAGGCCGTCTCCCTATTGTTTTGCGGGGGAAAGTCTGCTATAATTTGTGGTACCGGACGCGGCGGGGACGCCGGACCGGAATTCTTTGGAAGATACAGGAGGTTCCCATGAAAAAGCAGTTGTGTCTCTTGCTGGCGCTGTGCATGGCGCTGACCCTGGCGGCCTGCGGCCAGGCTCCCGCGTCCCAGAACGGCGGCGGGCAGTCCCAGGACGGCGGCGCGGACCAGGATTACTCCGCCTACACCATCCGCATCTACTCCAACTCCAACTCCACGGAGCGCACCACCTGGCTCATCCAACAGGCGAAAGACGCCGGATTCACCATCAGCATTGACGACAACTCCGTCCTCTCCGGAGACACCGCCGCGGTCCAGGCCGCCAACGAGAAGGGGGACGGGGATTTGATCTTCGGCCTCAACGAGACCCGCTGGGGCCAGATCATCGACGGGCAGTATGAGAACCTGTCCCTGGTGGAGTGGACCCCCTCCTGGGCGGGGAGCGTGGGCGAATACGCCTATCCCGGCCAGGCCTACGGCATCGTGGTCCAGAACATCCTCATGCTCTACCGGAACGATGAACTGGGCACCAACGGCGAGGCATTGCACTTTGCCCACTGGGCGGACGTGGTGGACGCGGGCTACAAGTGGTATCGGCAGAATAAAGTCGGCGGCACCACCAACGCCAACATCAACTCCGCCCTGCTCTATGCCTTTACGGATCCGGCTTCTCCCGCCGGGGGCATCTCTCTGGACGGTTGGAAAACCCTGTGGAAGTTCTGCGCGGAGGGCGTCTACGGCGGCGACGGCTACCAGTACGGCTTCGATCCCCTGAACCGGGGGGAGGTGGCTATTTCCGAGTTCTACTCTTCCGCCCTCTACGGCAAGATCGATGCGGCGGCGGAGGGCTCCGACAATCCCCTCCGGGGCGCTCTGGAGCCGGAGAACTGGGCCTTGGCGGACATTGACGACGGCACCTACTATATCGCCGAGTACATCGGCATTCTGGACAAACCCGGCCGCACGGAGGCACAGACCGAGGCGGTGAAGGCCTTCGCCGAGTGGTTCGGCGGCGCGGAACTGCAGGCGGCCTGGTCTGAGGAATTCGACAGCTTCCCCTGCAACGCGGAGGCCGCCGCCCTGGTCTATGGCGGCAGCATCCCGGAGATCTACACCCTGCCCAACTTCGCCCTTTCCCAGGTGCCGGGGACGGATATGACCTACGCGGCGTACGTGGCCGCCCACGCCGGGGAGTGGACCAACATCCTGACGAACCTGGGCTTCTTCTGGGCGGACGAAAACGCTCCGGCGGAACCGGACTGGGAGAATCTGGACTGGGCCACCCTGACCCAGAGCGCGGGATAAACTTCCTGTTTCCCCTCTCCTTCCGGGGAGGGGAGACACCAAGCTCACGGTATCACAGGATCGAAAGGGGTGGAGCCATGATCCGTCTGGAAAACATCGTGGTGAAGTTCGGCGACTTTACCGCCCTGCGCAACATCAGCGTCCACGTCCGGGAGGGGGAGTTTTTCACCTTCCTGGGGCCCTCCGGCTGCGGGAAAACCACCACCCTGCGGACCCTGACGGGTTTCCTGCAGCCGGCGCAGGGCCGTGTCCTTGTAAAGGGCCGGGACGTGACCCACGTGCCCATTGAAGAGCGGGGCATCGGCATCGTGTTCCAGAGCTACGCCCTGTTCCCCACCATGACGGTGTATGACAACATCGCCTTTGGACTGAAGGTCCGCAAGCTCAAAAAGGCGGAGATCGACCGGAAGGTCCGGGCCATGGCGGAGAAGGTGGAGTTGACGCCGGAGCAGTTGAAAAAAGCTGTGGCCCAGCTCTCCGGGGGACAGCAGCAGCGGGTGGCCATTGCCCGGGCCCTGGTGACGGATCCGGCCATCATCTGCTTAGACGAACCCTTAAGCAATCTGGACGCGAAACTCCGGGTGCAGCTGCGCCAGGAACTGAAACAAATGCAGCGGGAGTTCGGTATCACCAGCATCTACGTGACCCACGACCAGGAGGAGGCCCTGACCTTGTCGGACCGCATTGCCGTGTTCAACAAGGGCGTCATTGAGCAGATCGGCACCCCCAATGAGATCTACAACCACTCCGCCACGGAGTTCGTGTGCAACTTCATCGGGGACATCAACCCCCTGTCCGGCCCCCTGCTGGACCGCCTCCGGGCGGCGGCCCCCTCCCTCTCCCCAAAAGAGCACGGTTATCTTCGCTTAGAGCGGATCCACGTAAACGCCCCGGAGACGGCGGGGGCGGTGACTGTGGAGGGCGTGGTAGAGGCGGAGGAGTACTATGGGCTGTACATCAAGTATACGGTGCGGGTGGGGGAGCAGAGGCTGAAAGTGGTGGAGAAAAACGACGGCAGCCGTCTCTTCGCCCCGGGGGAGGCGGTGACGCTGTCCCTGCGTCCGGCGGACCTCATGCGCTACGGAGGGGAAGGAGGCGGAACCCCATGAGCCAATCCCGGACCTTCTCCCCGGAGCGGGCCATGCGGCTGATTGGGGGGCTGTTTTTTGCCTACCTGTTCTTTGGCTTCATGCTCCTGCCCTGCCTGAACACCCTGACCAGCATCTTCACCGTGAAAAACGCCGCCGGAGAGACGGATCCCACGGCAGTGCTTCGGTTCTTCCTGGCGGGGAACATGGGGAAGTACGTGTGGAACTCCCTGAAACTGGCTCTGTGCTTAGTGGCGACGGTGAACGTAGTAGGGGTGTCCATTGTACTCCTGACGGAGTACTTTGACATCCGGGGGGCAAAGATTCTGCGCTTAGGCTACATGACCACCCTGATTTACAGCGGCGTGGCCCTGGTGACCGGGTATATGTTCCTGTACGCCGGGGACGGCATTTTGACCACAGCCCTGAAAACCGCCTTCCCCAGTTTCCGGGGAAGCTGGTTCACGGGCTTCCACGCGGTGCTGTTCACCATGACCTTCGCCTGCACCAGCAACCATGCCCTGTTTCTCCGAAACGCCATCCGGGGCATTGACTACAACACCGTAGAGGCCGCCCGGAACTTAGGGGCCAGTCCTTTCCGGGTGCTGGCCCAGGTGGTGTTCCCCACCCTGCTCCCCACCATGTTCTCCCTGACCGTCATGACCTTTATCACCGGGCTTTGCGCCATGAGCGCCCCCACCCTCCTGGGCTATGACTCCATCAACCCGGAGATCGTGCGTCTGGCGGGGTCCTCCGGGGCGGACGAGGCCTTCCCCCAGGCACGGGCGGCGCTGCTGTCCATTCTGCTGGCCTGTTTTACCATCCTCCTTTTGAGCGTTCTGTCCGCCTATGAGCGGAAAGGGCACTATCTGTCCGTGTCCAAGACCAAGGCCCGGCTGCAAAAGCAGAAAATCGAGAATCCCGCCGCCAACGTCCTGGCCCATGTGTACGCCTATGTGCTGTTCGTGGTCTACATGACGCCGGTGGTGATGATCGTGCTGTTCTCCTTCCAGACCTACGGCGCGGTGCGGATGCGGCGGCTGGATCCGGGGAACTGGACCCTCCTCAACTACTTCGGGCGGCAGGATTACTCCTATCTCACCTCCCGGGGCACCTACCGGGTCCGGGAGGGGGCGGTGTCGGGAGTGTTCTCCAACGAGGCCACCCTGGGGGGCATCCACACCAGTTTTGTGCTGTCGGTGATTGCGGCGGCGGCGGCCTGTGTCATTGTGGTGGCTGCCTGCGCCTACATCTTCCGCCACAAAAAAACCGGCGTCGTGCTGGAATATGCCCTGCTCTTTCCCTGGCTGCTGCCCACCATCCTGATCTGCTACTCCTACCGGGTGTTTTTCAACAGTTCCGACGTGTGGTACGTGTTCGGACAGAACCTCTACTACGGGGACCGGGTGCGGATTTTAATCGTCATTGCCTATACGGTGACGAAACTGCCCTTCTCCCTGCGGATGATCCGGGCGTCCTTCTACGCCATTGACGAGGAACTGGAGGACGCCGCCCGGAACTTAGGGGCCGGGGCGGTCTACACCTTCCTGCGGGTGAAACTCCCCATTATTCTGCCCAGCGTCCTGGCGGTGTTCGCCTTGAACTTCAACGCCCTCTTTACGGAGTACGATATGTCCGCCGCCTTCGCCAGCACCTACGGCACCACCTACGCCATGGTGATCCAGAGCATGAGCCGGGAGGAGGGGCTGTACGGCTACAATGTGAATGCCTCCGGCCGCCGCTGTGCCTCCACGGTCTTTATCATGCTGGTATCGGGGCTGATTCTATACCTGGTCTACGGGGTGGGGGCCCGGGATTTGAGCGAACGTCTGGCGGCCCGGGACCGGCGGCGGCAGTTCTGGGACCGTCTGCGGCGGAAATTCCACCGGAGGCCATAAAAAACAGAAAAGCAGAAATCAGGAGTAGAAATCAGAATCAGAGCGTGTGAGAAAGGGAGCGCGGAACCATGTTGCAGAGACTGAGGGTTCTCTTGGGGGGTCTGCTGATTGTGGCGGGGGTCTGGGGCGGCGTCATGGCGGTGATCCACTTCTGGCCGTTGGACGACGGTGCGGCGGAGGCCGGACCGCCGCCGGATCTCACCGGGGAGTGGGTGCAGTCCGGGGCCGATGAGTCCAGTTACTATCAAATTGCCACCGTCCGGGACAACCTCATAGAGGTCTACTGGTACACGCCCGAGGACGGGTCCCGGGACCTGTACTGGACCGGAACCGTGGAGGTGCCGGAGAAAAACGTGAAGAAATTCACCTGGGAGTCTCAGACGAAACTGGTGCTGGTGAGGCCAACCGACTTCCGGTTCGCCCTGCGGGACGCCACCAAGACCTTTAACTATAAGGACGGCAAAATCATCTACACCATCAACGACGGGCACGTGAAAATGGGCGTAGCTTTGGAGCGGGTGACGCCGCCGCCTCCGGCACCTCCGGCGGAGAACGCAGACTGACAGGAAAACAGGGAAGGCTTTGCCTTCCCTGTCCTGTCTTCGGCATAGGCGCCGGAGCGGATCCGCCGATTTCCCCTTGACAACGCCGCGCAAATCGGTACAATAGGACGTACAGGCGGTATACTCGTGAACGATAAGATTTGCCATTCGTTGCCGTGCCAGTGACCTAAAATGCGGCAAATGGTAAAGAGCGCGAGTATAAGCCAGGGATCCCCGGGTGTAGCGCAGTTGGCAGCGCGCCTGCTTTGGGAGCAGGATGCCGGGAGTTCAAGTCTCCCCACTCGGACCACCCCGCGGCCTCTGAAAGAATCGTGCTTTCAGAGGCCGCGGGGCTTTTTTTATGGGAAAGGCTCTCTCAGAGGCGCGGAGGGATTATACTCGCGCTCTTTCACATTTGCCGCATTGCAGGTCCCTGGCACGGCAACGAATGGCAAATCTTATCGTTCACGTTACATAAGGCATTCCCTCCGGGAAACAGTTTCTTGGGGAGTTGTTCGATAGGGAGACAAGGAAAAAAATGGAAGGGGCCCACGGCTGTCGGGATTTTGTTGCCGCGCAAGCGGCGGCAAAATGAGACACCTTAGAAATAGAACGCTTGTTTGATTGTCAAAACTGTGGTAAACTATCCGGGAAATTGTCTTCTGTCTACAAGGAACTTGGAACAATGGCAAGAACCTTGTATCAGGGAAAGGGGGGGCTATGGACAGCTACATCACGATATCGACACGAAAATGCGGCCCTTGCGGCCTACTGCAAGGACCACCACATGACGCGCTATCGTCTTATAAGAAATGCGATAGCGTTATATCTCAAAAGGAAAGGCGGCGGCGGCGGTGGGGGAAATAGACCTGAGGGGGGAACTCTTGGCCCTTATGAAGGACCCGGAGATCCGGCGGCGGATGACGGAAGGGTTACTCCGGGAAGCAACGGAGGGGAACAAGAGCGGTTCGGTGATACGCGCCTATGAGCTTGTCAGTCAAATCATTGCGGAAGATGAAGGGCAAAGGACGGCGGCGGCAGAAGGGGAGGATTTCAGCCGATATACAGACGCGGAATTGTATGCAATGCTTCAAGAGGAATAGAACGCCTGTTCGAAAGGAGAGAGACGGAATGGAAGACGCGGTAGTGAACGCACTCATAGGGGCTGGCGGGTATGCAATCCTCTGTTGGCTCATGATGAAGGAACTGTCGGCGGAACGAGAAGCACACCGGAAGGAAGTACAAGCCCTTTCGGAGTGTATCAGCGCAAACACAGCCGCCGTAACGGCACTCCGGGAACATCTCGCCGGGAAGGAATAGAACGCCTGTTCGATAAAGGAATGTTCTATAAAGTCCTTCGCCCTGCGGGGATAAGCAAGGGTACGCCTGTAAGGCTGGATGCCCGGGGAGGAAAGGCCCCATAGCATACAGCCCCTGCCCGTCCGGGCTTCCCATGATAACACCGATGTCAAGGCCGCTCCGGGCCCGACAGGATAAGCCTTGCGGCGTTGGTGTCCCGGGCCCTCCGCGCCGCTTCGCGGTTTGCCCTCCGGGCAAAGCCTTGACATTCGGCGTTTGAGACGGAAGTGCCCGGAACGGGCAGAAAGGAGTGGTCGACATGACTGCGGGAATCAGCAATCGCATCCGGAAGAAGGTGTACAAGAGGGACGGGTACAGGTGCGCCCTGTGTGACAGCACAAACGGACTTCAAATCCATCATATCATCCCCCGGGGGGAGGGGGGCCCTAAATTCAATCCCTCCAACATGATTACGCTTTGCTGGAAGTGTCACGCCGCCGCCCATGGCGTTATCCATCCTGATTATGAAGGGCAGGTAACGCCGGAAGAAATCGAACAGGCCATTGTAGAGTATATGAGCGAATACGCCGCCTGTTATGAGAATCGGCCTTGGTGCCCTTGGAACCCCGTCTTGAATCCGGGGGAGTGGGAGAACTGCGGCCCCGTGCCCTTCTAAGGGAAAAGACCAGCGGGGCATAAGGCCCCGCTGGTTCTTTAGTTTCAGTAGGTGTAAAGGAGGAACCCTTCGCAGTCTGTCGGAAAGTTTTTTGGTGCCCCCCTGTACTGGCTGGCGCGTTGCTGTCGGTAGGAGGGGGCCCCCTCTTGCCGTTTTCAGCGGTGCCCCCCCTTCCCGGGCCCTGCGTCCGGCCCCCGCGCCGGGGGGCTGGTCCTGCTCCGGCGTTGGGCGTCCGCGCTCCCGCCGCCTTGCCCCAGCGGGGGCCCCGCGGCGGCTTTGGGGTTGGCGGTCTGGCTCCGGCCTTGGCGGCCCGGGTCCGGCGCGGCCCCCCTGCTTCGGGGTCCTACCCTTGGCGGTTGCGCGAACGCGCATAACTTATGTTACCGTTTTGTAACCTAATCACTTTCACATTTGCCGCATTGCAGGTCCCTGGCACGGCAACGAATGGCAAATCTTATCGTTCACGAGTATACGGAGTTTCTTTACGAATCCTGCGGCGCGGCGGTCCAGCGCTCCCTTCCGTCCTCCGTGGCGAAGGTGTGCTCGTTGGACGCCTCCATCATGTTGTAGAAGTACCAGGCGGCGTGATTGGGGGTATCGGAGAAGGTCTGAAGCTCCGCGAAATGAGTCTCGATATAGTCCACATCCGCGAACCGGTTCAGCATCCGGTTGATGATGGCCGTGGCCGCCGCCCGGGAGATGCTGGCGGAGGGCCGGAAAGTGCCGTCCGCGTAGCCTCCGATCCAGCCGTAAGCGGCGGACTGGGCAATGGCGTTGTGGGCCCAGTGGGTCTCCGGCACATCGGAGAAGGTGACGGGGGTGTCCGGGTTGACGGTTTTCAGGAAGCGGCTGGCAATGGCCGTAAACGCCGCCCGGGAGATGCTGGCGTTTCCGTGGAAGCCGCCGTCCTTGTAGCCCTCTACGATGCCCAGTTTCGCAAGGGTATATACCGCCTCCGCGTACCACTCCTTCCCGGTCATGTCCGTAAAGGAGGCGGTGCCGCTGACGTTCTGGTCTTTCAGCAGTCGGTAGAACATCATAGCCACCTGGGCCCGGGTGACGCTGCCGTAAGGCCGGAAGGTGCCGTCCGTGAAGCCCCGGATATAGACCGGGTGCCGGTCTGTCACCAGCCACGCAGAGACGCCGGTCTCGTCCGGGGAGGCGGGATGGTCCGTGTCCGTCTGGCGCTCTGTACCGGAATCCGGATCGGTGTCCGGCGGAGCGGGGGTATCGGAGCCGTCCCCCGCCGCCGCTTTGGTAAACACGCCGGAAACCGTCACGTCACTGGCGGGCTGGACAAAGGAGAAGGTGCCGTCCGGGTTCTCCGTTACCGAAACCTCCTGGCCAGCCGCGGTTTTCACCGTGACGCGCTCTACCTGGCAGTCCGGGTTGGGAAGGGGCGTGACGGTAATCCGGGTTCCGCTGGCGGCGTAGCTTAGGGAAGTTTTCACCGTCCCGTTCTCATGGGCCTGGGTGTCAATCCGATAAGTGATGGGGGAGGATCCGCCGCCGCCGCCACCGCCGCCGCCAGAGGGCGCGGGTGTGGGAGTGGGCGCGGACGCCGGGATCCAGCGGGCGTAAAGGGTAGTGTCCCCCGTGATGAGGGTGCTGAAGCGGAAGGTCTGATCCGTGCCGCCTACGGGACGGTACCAGCCGTTGAAGGTGTACCCCTCTTTCTCCGGCGTATTGGGCTGAACGGCCCTGGGGAAGCCGGTGGTGGGGAGGATCTGGTCCGGCAGCAGGGTGCCGCCGTCTGTCTCAAAGCTCACCCGGTAATTTTCCAGGCCGGAGGTCGCCACACCAAAGGCGGAGAAATACTGGCTGTAAAGGTAGATCACCGCGTCACTGCCCCAGCCGGAGACATAGCAGCAGCCGTCCCGGAAGTCCGCCTCCAAGGGCCGGGAGGCCAGCCGGTGGAATACCGTCACCTCTCCGTTGTGGTTCCGGATGACCTCCGGATTGTAGCGTCCGGTCAGGTCATAGCGCAGGGGAATTTCCATGACCAGCGGAGAGGTGTCGTGGATGATAAACTCCTCCTCCGTGGCTTGATTGTCCGTGTTGATCTTCGTAACCGTCTTGGTGACTTGGAGATCCAGATAGTCCAGCTTCATGGTGTCGTCGTCCTGATAGAGCTTTTTCGCGGCGGCCTGAATGGCGGCCTGTTCCCGCTGCGTCCGGCGCTCCGTATCGTCCAGGTCCTCCGCAGTTTCCTCCGTCAGGTCCGGCAGCGTCTTTCCGTACAGCTCCGTCTTCACGTTTTTCGTGTGCAGGGCGTCCACAGGGGTGGTATCCGCCGCCGCCAGGGACTGCATGGCGTTGGCCGCGTCGGTGGCGGCGTAGGCGCTGTCGGTCAGGGTATCGCTCTTCTCCGTGGACGAATCTTCCGCGTCCTGGGTCAGGCCCACAAAGCCCATGACATTGCTGTCCGTGTCCTCTTTGACGAAAGTCACCTCGCCGTGGCGCTTGCCTCTCTCCCACTGGGCGTCGTAGACCAGATCCCGGGCGGTGCCCTGGGGAACCGCGGCGCGGAAGATGATGGCTTCGGTTTCCGCGTCCTTCCAGCCCAGGAAGGCGTAGCCGTTGCGGATGGGTTCCGGCAGGGAGAAAGTCTCGCTGTCCGTCCGGAAGGCCCGGGTCCACTGGGTGGGGCTGCCCGTCTCCTCGTCCTCCGTTCCCTCCACGGCGGTCCAGAGGTCATTTTCCAGGGAAATGCCGCCGTAGAGACAGCGAATGGTCACCGTATAGCGGTTGGGGGTCCAGCGGGCCAGGAGGGTGGTGTCCGCCCCCGGCATAGGCGTTCCTTGCGTGAAGGGGGTTTCTGTCTGGGAGTCCGTATACCAGCCCTGGAAGGTGTAGCCGTCCCAGGCGGGCTCCGGCAGGGCACCGGGCAGTTCTCCGGCGCGGAGGGTCCGGGTCTCCGGGATCTCCGTGCCGCCGGCGCTGTCAAACCGGAGGGTAAAGGCGGTTCCGGCAGTCAGTTGGACGGTGATCGTGTAATCCTTATAGTTCCGGCTGGAAACCCGCGTCTTTATGACGCCCTCGGCGGCTCCGCTGGGGGAGGCGGTGTCAAAGCGGAGAACCGTACCGCTCTGGGAAACCGCCGGGCTGTCCGGTGCCACCAGGTTTCCGGAAACGCCGTCCGGGGTACAGGACGCCCCGTCCACCAAATGGGCGCTCAAGTCCACGGTGAGATCCCTTGTCCCCGCCGCCGCCAGGAGGGGGCCGATGGTGACATCCTCATGGGGGGCCTTGGTGACGTGGAAGGGCACTTCCGCGGAGGCGGCGTAATAGTTCTGGCTCTCCTCAATATCCACCCGGAGGGAGTAGTCGTCCACAGGCAGGTCCGCAATCTCCTCGTCAGAGTAGATCCGGTAGTCGGACTGGCTGTCTTTACAGCGGTAGTTTGCCACGCCGTAATCCGTGACCGGATCGCCTCTCTCTGCCAGCATGGAAGATCCGGACGCTTCCAGGAGGACGGCGGCGGGTTCCCGGTATACGGTCAGTTTCGGAATGCCGTGGAGGGTATGATACATCCAGGTAGTCAGGGGCAGATCCGTCTGGTGACGATCCACCAGTTCCAGCACCGGAAGGAGATGGGCCTTTTCAATCCGCACCACGGCGCTTCCCTGGACAGGAACCGCGTCCTCCGCCGTCACAGCGTAATACACCGTGTACTCTCCGGCGTTCTGATAGGCAGGATTGTCCGGACCATAGGGGCCGTCCTCCTCTTCGCTGTACGTGATCACGGCGTTACTGGGGGCGGCAACGGCAATCTGGTGGAGCTGTCCGTCATAGATCCCGGTGTACCCCGTGGCGGTCACGTCCAGTTGAAGGGGAATCTTCTCCCATTTCGCCGTGATGGTGAGATCTTCCGCCGGCATGGAGGCGGGGATTTCCTTATCCCAGCCCTCAAACGTATAGCCACCCTTCAC
>CAJOHW010000031.1 GCA_905234565.1 uncultured Oscillibacter sp.
TGGAGTTCTTGCAGAAGCTGCCTGTAATCCTCACTGGTAAACTGGCTGCCCTGGTCCGAGTTCAGGATGCCGGGGACACCGTACTGCTCCACCGCCTCGCGTACCGCTTCTATAACTGGCTGGGTAGAGAGAGTGTCCGACAGCCTCCACCCCACAATCTTCCGGCTGTGCCAGTCAATGATGGCGGTCAGGTACATATGGCTCTTGTACATCTTGATGTAGGTGATGTCGATAGACCAGACCTGATTCGGGAACTGCGCTACATAGTTTCGGAGCAGATACGGCACAATTCCCTCCTGATAGTTCCGTTTGGAGAGATTCGGCCTGGGATATACCGCACAGATGCCCATCTCCTCCATATACCTGCGTATCGTCTTCCGTGTGACGCTGTAACCGTCTTCAGCCAGTTTCGTCCTCAACCGTCATCGATGCGGGCCAGAATCGCCTCTTTTCGCTCTACGTCCGCCTGATCCGGCTCCTTCGGCTCATAGTAGACCTGTGACCGGGTAACACCCAGCAGTTCACACTGCCGCCGCACGGATAACTCAGACCCCTTCTGTATCAAGCCTCGGGACGGGCTTCCCGCTCTGGCGAAAGCACTCCTGGAGAAAATCGCGCTCCAGCGTCAACTGACCAATCGTCTTGAGCATCTGAGCATTCTTTTTCTCCAGGGCTTCCTCCTTTCTCTTCGCCTTTTTCGCCGCCTTCTCCGGGTTCTCGAAGACACTGCTGGCCTTGGCCAGGAAGTCTGCCTTCCAGTTGCGAACCATGTTCGGGTTCAGTCCATAGCCGCTTGCAATCTCCCCCAACGGCTTCTCCTCCCGCAGTACTTCCAAGACAACCTTCGTCTTGTACTCCGCCGTGTAGCTTTTGTATCCCATGGTATATCATACCATGTTCACGCTCTTTTTTCGACCCCTGGTCCGAGAACCGGGGTCCATTATACGGCGTGGAATACAACTGTTGGTTCAATCGTCTTGATTATACTCCAAACTTTGTTTTTTTTCAATGGGAAACGGTTTCCTGACAAAAGCCCCCTCGTCCGCAGAGCGGACGAGGGGGCTTTCTCATATCCCCAGCACCACCGTGGCGATGCGGAAATAGATCAGCAGGGAGATGGCGTCCACGATGGTGGTGATGAAGGGGGAGGCCATGACCGCCGGGTCGAACCCCACGCGCTTGGCAAGCATGGGCAGGGTACACCCCACCAGTTTCGCGCACAGCACTGTACACACCATGGTCAGGCAGATCACCGTTGCCACGCCCACAGTCACGGAGGGGTTGTGGAAGATCATCCGGTCCACCACCATGAGCTTTGCGAAGTTGCACACCGCCAGAGCCGCCCCGCAGGCTAAGGCCACCCGCACTTCCTTCCAAATCACCCGGCCCAGGTCGGAGAACTCGATCTCGTTCAGGGAGATGCCCCGGATGACGGACACACTTGCCTGGGAACCGCAGTTGCCTCCGGTGTCCATGAGCATGGGGATATAGGCGGTGAGAATGGCGGTGGAGGCCAGGGCGCTCTCAAATCCCGCGATGATCTGTCCGGTGAAGGTGGCGGACACCATCAAAAGCAGCAGCCAGGGGATCCGGGACCGGAAGGTCTCCGGAATCCCGGTTTTCAGATAGGGCTTGTCGGAGGGCAGAATGGCGGCCATCTTCTCGATGTCCTCCGTGGTCTCCTCCTGCAATACGTCGATGGCGTCGTCTACGGTGACGATGCCCACAAGCCGATCCTCCTTGTCCACCACGGGCAGGGCCAGGAAGTCGTACCGGCTCAGCGCCCGGGCCACTTCCTCCTGGTCGTCCAGGGTCTGGACGGAGATGAAGTGCCGGTCCATAATGTCGGCAATGACATCATCGTCCTCCGCCAGCAGCAGGGAACGGATGGTCAGCACTCCCAGCAGGTGCCGTCCCTCGTCCAAGCAGTAGCAGACGTTGATGGTCTCCTTATCCAGGCCCGTCCGGCGGATCCGTTTCAGCGCCGCCTCCACGGTCATATCCGTCTGCAAGTCCACAAACTCCGTGGTCATAATGCTTCCGGCGGAGTCCTCCGGGTACTTGAGAATCTCGTTGATGCCCTTGCGCATCTCCGGATCCGAGTGCTGTAAAATCCGCTTCACCACTCCGGCGGGCATTTCTTCCACGATGTCCACCGTGTCGTCCAGGTACAGCTCGTCCAGCACCTCTTTCAGTTCCGTGTTGGAGAAGCCCCGGATCAGCAGTTCCTGCTGATCCGAGTCCAGTTCCACGAACACCTCCGCCGCCAGTTCCTTGGGCAGCAGCCGGAACACAATGGGGATCCGTTCCTCCGGCAGGTCCTCGCACAGCGCCGCGATGTCCGCCGCTTCCAGAGGGGAGAGAAGGTCCCGCAGTTCGGCGTACTGTTTGGTTCGGATCCGATCCTCTATCTGCTTTTCCAGTTCTCCGAGATCGAACATGGCGCGTCCTCCTTTCCCGTCCCGATGCGTATTCAGAATAGGTGCGGTATGGGGCAATATACGGGAAAAACCACCGTTTGTCAAGAAAAAACAGGGGCAAATCCATTTTATTTCAGATCTATTTCTGCATTATTTCAGTTCCTCCGCCTCCCCCAGATGGTGGGCGTTGGTGTGGACGTTCAGATACCTGGCCCGGACCTTGGAATAGATGATGGTCTGGCTGCTGTACAGGCCGCTGTACCCGGAGAGGACGTAGCTGAGGACACAGGCGGCGGCGTAATAGAGAAGTCCGCCGTCCCCAAACAGTTCAATGGCTAAGAAGATGGAGGCCAGGGGGCAGTTGGTGGCCCCGCAAAACACGCATACCAGCCCCACAGAGGCGGCAAAGGGGGCGGGGATCCCCACAAAAGGCCCCACAAAGGCCCCAAATGTGGCCCCCACGAAGAAGGAGGGCACCACCTCCCCGCCCTTGAACCCGGCCCCCAGGGTGACGGCGGTGAAGAGCAGTTTCCAGGCGAAGGCCCCGGGCCGGGCGGCGCCCTGTTCCACGGCGGCGGTGAGGACTTCCATTCCCGCGCCGTTGTAATCCCGGACGCCGCACAGCAGCGTCAGGAGAATCACGATACCGCCGCCCAAGGCCCCCCGGAGCCAGGGATTGGGGATCCGGCGCTTCAAAACCCGCCGGACGCCGTGGACCGTCTCGCAGAACAGCACCGACAGCAGGGCGCACGCCGCCGCCAGCACGATGACCCGCAGCAGCATCCAGCCTCCCAGGGCCGGGGCGGACACGGCAAACCGGGTGGGTTCTACCCGGAGCATCCAGGCCATGGCGCAGGCGGTCAGGGCGGCGGTGAGGCTGGGCAGCAGGTCCGCCGAGTAGAACCGCCCCACGCTGACCACCGTCAGGGCAAAGACCGTGGCCGCCAGAGGGGTACCGAACAGGGCGGCGAAGAAGGCCGCCATGCCCGCCGTGGTGGCGCTGCGGCGGCCCGCGTCGTCCAAACAGCACAGCCGTCCGGCGTGGTAGCCGATGACGCCGCCCATTTGCAAGGCCGCCCCCTCCCGTCCGGCGGAGCCGCCGCACAGGTGGGTCAAAAATGTACACACAAAGACGGAGGGCAGCAGCTGGGGGGAGATACCCTTGCCCAGATGGATCTCGTCCAAAATGTCGTTGGTGCCCTGGCCCACAGTGCCAAGATAACGGTCCAGGGCCACAATGGCAAGGCCCGCCCCAGGCAGCAGCCACAGCAGGGCGGGGTGGGCCTCCCGCCAGATCCCGGCTAAGTGGACGCTGTGGTGAAACGCCGCCCCCAACAGGCCGCTGAAAACGCCGATGCCCATAGCCAGGACGGTCCAGCCCCCCAGCAGACACAGGTACAGCCCCGCCCGGTCCAGCCGGGACCGGATCCACGCCCGGAACGTCTCCACGGTGTCCGCCTCCTCTCTTAAAGCGATGGTTCAGATTTTACATAGCGAAACTATCATACCACACCCGCCGTCCCTTGGCAAGAAACTCCTTTTTCAAGGAAATTCGGAGCCTTTCGGGACGGTTTTTCCCCCTCCGGAACCCCTCCGCGCTTGACAGAAAGCCGCTTTGCGGTTATCATATCTTTGTACCGATCTCTTGTGAAGATCGAAGGAACCCAGTACCCCTGACATTCCGGCGAAATTCCCAAAGGAAGGAGCGATCCCCGCCATGGCCTCCGGTGCCCTGCCCCTGGATACCGGCAGATACGATGATCTGCCTGTCAGCGTGTTTCTCTGCGAACCGGTCCCCCGGGAGGGCGGCGTGCCGGACGCCCGGGTGGTCTATGCCAACGCCCGGTGCCTGCGGGAGTGGGCGGCCCTGGGTGGCGGCAGCGGTCCTGTGGGAATGCGGATCGGGGACGGCCGGGGCCTGGACGCCGGGGCTCTGGACGCCCTGAGAGGGTGCCTTGCCGGATCCCCCCGGCCCTTCTCCGCCTATCTGCCCCGGCGGGATCTCCGGGTACAGTTCACCCCCCTGTCCAACCTGCCCGCCCCTTACGCCGGATTCCTGCTGACGGACGTGTCCGGCTATGAGACCCAGGAGGGCCGGGTCCACTTTCTGCGAAACATCCGGCAGATGAAGAACTGCGCCGTGCTGCTGCGGCGGCAGGGGGGAATCCGGCTGGAATCCGTATATGTGTCGGAGGACTTTGCGCGGCTGCTGGAGTGCTCCCAGGAGGAGGCCCGTCAGCGCATGGACGGGGCCGGGTTTGTCCGGGCCTTCCATCCCGAGGACCGGCCTCTGGTGCGCAGTATGCTCAAGCGCCATATGGCCGACGGCGGCGGAAGCGTGCTGACCGTCCAGCTCATGACCGCCCGGAATCGGATTGTGTGGTGTGATGTCCACTTTGCCTTCATCGACGACTTCGCAGAGCGCTACCTCTACTGCACCTACCACAATGTGACGGCGCTGAAGGAGTATGAGGAGCGTCTGCGCAGCGTCTATTTGAGTATGGGCAGCAGTTTCTATCAGACGGAGGGGGACGCCCTGGCCCAGTTCCGGGTGAACCTGACCCAGGACAGCTTAGAGGAGGTCAAGGGCCGGGACCTGTACCCCACGGACGCCCTGGGCCGCTCCTGGACGGAGGCCCTGGAACTGCGCGCAGAGCATTTCCCCGTGGGACCGGAGCGGGTCCGGTACGTGGAGGCCTTCCGCCCCGCCGCCCTGCTGGAAGGGTACGCCCGGGGACGGGGTTCCCAGAGACAGATGCTGTGCGCCCGGCGGCGGGACGGGCGGATGTGCTATGTGGAGTTCTCCGCCAGCCTGACCCGCCACCCCATGAGCGGGGATGTTATCGCCTTTCTGGTGGAACGCCAGTGCAACGCCGACAAGGTCCGCTCCGTGCTGCTGGACAAGATCCTGGCCAAGCAGTTCGACATGGTGGCCTATCTGGTGGACGGCCGCTATGGGGTGGTCATCGGGGAGAGCGCCAACATCAAGCGGGGGAACCTGTTCCCCATTACCCGCACCGGGGAGTATCAGCACTATTTGGAGACCCAGGTGCTTCCCGTCCTCTCCGGCACGGAGGACCAGCGCGCCGCCGCCCGGGAGGCCCTGGCCCTCTCCACCGTGGAACAGCGGGCCATGGGGCAGGAGCCCTACGCCGCCAGCATTGCCGTGGACATGGACGGGGCCACGTACTACAAGCGCTTCGAGTTCTACTGCGTGAATCCCGACGCCCGGTTCTTCATCGTCCTGAAAAGCGACACCACCGCCATTCACGCGGAACAGGAGCTGCGCAACAACCAGCTGCGGGACGCCTTGGAGGAGGCCCGCCACGCCAACGCGGCGAAAACCGCCTTCCTCTCCAGCATGAGCCACGAGATCCGCACCCCCATGAACGCCATCATCGGCCTGGACAACATCGCCCTGAAAGAGCCGGACCTGCCGGAAAAGACCCGGGAACAGCTGGAAAAGATCGGCGTCAGCGCCCGGCACCTGCTGGGCCTTATCAACGACATCTTAGACATGAGCCGCATTGAGAGCGGACGCATGACCCTGAAAAAGGAGGAGTTCTCCTTCCCGGCGTTTTTGGAGCAGATCAACACCTTAGTTTCCAGCCAGTGCCAGGACCGGGGCCTGGAATACGAGTGTACCGTCCACGGAACCTTGGACGACTACTACATCGGCGATGATATGAAGCTCAAACAGGTGTTAATCAACATCTTGGGGAACGCCGTGAAGTTCACCCCGCCGCCGGGCCGCGTTACCTTAGACGTGGAGCGCACGGGACAGTTCCAGGGCCAGACCAGCCTCCGCTTTATCATCCAAGACACGGGCATCGGCATGGACCCGGACTATCTCCCCCGGATCTTCGACGCCTTCAGCCAGGAGGACGCCACCACCACCAACCGCTACGGCGGCTCCGGTTTGGGCATGGCGATTACGAAAAACATCGTGGAGATGATGAACGGCAACATTGCGGTGGCGTCCCAAAAGGGGAAGGGTTCCACCTTTACGGTAAATGTGACCCTCCGGGATTCGGAGCGGCGGGACCGGCAGGAGATGGAACTGCGGCCCCAGGAACTGCGGGTGCTGGTGGTGGACGACGACGCCGTGGCCTGTCAGCACGCGAAACTGGTGCTGGAAGAGATTGGCATTCAGGCGGACACCTGTGAGAGCGGGACGGAGGCCCTGGAACTGGTCCGGGTGCGCCGGGCCCGGCAGGTGCCCTACAACCTGATTCTGGTGGATCTGCGGATGCCGGAGATGGACGGCGTGGAGCTGTCCCGGCGGATCCGGGAGATCCAGGGCCGGGAGTCCGCCATCGTAATTCTCACGGCCTACAACTGGTCCGACGTGGAGGGGGAGGCCCTGCAAGCGGGAGTGGACAGCTTCATGACGAAGCCCCTGTTTGCCTCCGGGGTGCTCTACGAGTTCCAGCAGGCCTTGAAACGGCGGCAGTTCCACGCCGGGCCGGAGAACCCCCCGGCGGATCTGCGGGGGAAACGGATCCTGGTGGCGGAGGACATGGAGATCAACGCGGAGATCGTCATGGAACTGCTGGAAATGCGGGAGATGGTGCCGGTGCGGGCGGAAAACGGCCAGGAGGCCGCGGACCGGTTCGCCGCCAGCCAGCCGGGGGAGTTTCACGCCATTTTAATGGACGTGCGGATGCCCGTCATGGACGGGCTGACGGCGGCCAAAACCATCCGGGCCATGGACCGGCCCGACGCCAAAACCATCCCCATCATCGCCATGACCGCCAACGCCTTTGACGAGGACGTGCAGCGCTCCTTACAGGTGGGCATGGACGCCCATCTGTCCAAACCCGTGGAGCCGGAGCGGCTGTACAAGACTCTGGAAGGACTGATAGAGGAATCCCAGAGATAGAGAGGAGCCCAGAGATGGAAATCCAAATGGATCCCAGCCAGAAGCAGCTGCTGGACGATGTGTTCGACGCCTTTACCATGCTGGCCCAGGGGAATATTGTCACTCTGATGCACGTGGAGGGCGGCGTCACCCGCTATACCCCCAGCGCGGTGGAGCTGTTCGGTCTGCCGGGGGAGTATATCCCCAACGGGGCCTTTGACTGGGCGGAGTACGTCCATCCCGAGGACCGCAAGCGCTATTTAGACGCTATGAACCCCCTCTTGGACGGGACCACCCACAACTACGACCTCACTTACCGGGTGCGGCTGAAAGACGGCTCCTACGCCGCCTTCCGGGTCATGGGCGCGGCGCTTCGCAACACGGCGGGCCGTCCCAGCCTCATCGGCGGCATGATGATCAACGAGGGCCTCATGGGACTGACGGATCCGGTGACGGTGCTGCGGAACCAGTACGGCTTTTTCGCGGATCTGGGGGAGAAACTCCGGGGAGGCGTCCACCAAATCTTACTGCTCATCGGCCTGCGCCGTCTGGCCCTCATCAACGAGCTCCACGGCTATACCTTTGGAAACCGCGTTCTGCAGCAGGCGGGGTGGCTCATGCAGGAGAGCGTGGGGAAGCGGGGGGCCGTGTACCGGATGCAAGGCTCCACCTTTGCCATTATGACCTCCGGCATCTCCGAACAGGAGGCGGCGGCCATGTACGACACCATCCGGGTGAAATTACAGCGGGGGATCCGGGTGGACGGCATCCGGCAGAACCTGTCGTGCAGCGGCGGCATGATCTCCACCCGGGAGCGGCCCATGGACGAGCGGTCCCTGTTCGCCTGTCTGCGCCACGCCTACCGGGAGTCCAAGGAGCGGCGCTACGGGGAACTGGTGGACTACCACGGCTCACTGCACTACGGCGCGTCGGAGTCCATGGACCTGATCCATGAGGTACGAAACTGTGTGCTGGACGGCTGCCGGGGGTTTTTCTTAGACTATCAGCCGGTGATCCGGTCGGACACCCAGCAGATCTTCGGCGTGGAGTCCCTGGTGCGCTGGCAGGGAGAGGCTTTCGGTCAGGTGCCGCCCCTGGACTTCATCCCCATTTTGGAACAGGACTTCGTCTATGAGGAGCTCAGCGCCTGGATTCTCCGCCAGGCCATGCAAGACGGCCTGACGTTCTTAGAGCGGGATCCGGATTTTATCGTGGGCGTGAACCTGTCCCCCGCCCAGCTGGAGGACGAGTATTTTATCGACACTTTGGAACAGACCGCCTCCCGGGTGGGGTTCCCTCTGGGAAATCTGTCCGTGGAACTGACCGCCGGGTGCCGATTGTTGGAGATGGCCCGGCTGAAAGCCGTGGTAGCGGACCTGAAAGCCCGGGGAGTGGGGGTTATCATCGACGACTTTGGCAACGGCGTGGACTCTTTAGGGTGCCTGAAAGCCCTGTGGGCGGACTACGTGAAGTTTGACCGGATCCTGGCCTCCGGCATTGAGAACAGCACCCGGGACCGGGAGGCCCTGCGGCGTTTTGCGGAGCTGGCGGCCCTGTACGGCCCCAATGTGTGCGTCAAGGGCGTGGACACCGCCGGAATGCGGGACATCCTGCTGCAATATCCTATCAGCAGTATGCAGGGGAACTTCTACTCCCCGCCCATTCCCGCCGGGAAAATTGTGGAGCGGTTTTTGTGAGAACATCTTAAGAATGGATACAAGGAGGATATGGTATGGCGGAGCCGGTTTACAGACGGGTCCTGCTGAAGCTCAGCGGGGAGGCCCTGGCGGGAGGCCGGGGCACAGGACTGGATTTTGCCCTCATGGGCCGGATCTGCGGCGTACTGAAGGAATGCCGGGATCTGGGGGTGCAGATGGGCGTAGTCATCGGCGGCGGCAACTTCTGGCGGGGGGCCAAGGCGGATCAGATGGAGCGTTCCCGGGCGGATCAGATGGGAATGCTGGCCACCATTATGAACTGCCTTGCCTTCGGGGAGTGCTGTGAGCGCAGCGGCCTCACCGCCCGGGTCATGAGCGCCTTGGAAATGCCGGCGGTGGCGGAGTTCTACGACCGCCGGAAGGCCGTGGAGTACCTGGAAGCGGGAGACGTGGTGATCTTCGGCGGCGGCACAGGCTGTCCCTACTTCTCCACGGACACGGGGGCGGCTCTCCGGGCGGTGCAGATTGGCGCGGATGTGATACTCCTGGCTAAGAACATCGACGGCGTCTACACCGCCGATCCCGCGAAAGTCCCAGACGCGAAGCGTTACGACAAGGTGTCCTATGAGGAGGTGCTGGCAAAGAAACTGGGGGTCATGGATCTGACCGCCACGTCCCTGGCCATGGACAACCACGTCCCCGCCCTGGTGTTCGCCCTGAAAGATCCCCGGAACATCCTCCGGGCCGTCACGGGCGAGGCCGTGGGGACCCTTGTAGGAGAACGCGCTCTTTAAGTTTCGCCGCACTTTCGGCCGCTGCCACGGCAGCCAGAGGCAAATCGAATCGCTCCCAAGGATAAAACAGTTTCTACCGCGTTGACACGGCGCATAGACTTTGAAAGGAAGGGTTTCGTATGTTAAAGGACGAGTACAAGGTCTACGAGGAGAAGATGAAAAAGAGCATTGACTCCGTGGCGGGGGACTTCGCCGCCGTGCGGGCGGGGCGGGCCAACGCCGCCGTGCTGGACCGGATCCAGGCGGATTACTACGGCTCTCCCACGCCTATCCAGCAGATTGCCGCCATCTCCTCCCCGGATCCCCGGACGCTTCTGATCTCCCCCTGGGACAAATCCGCCCTGCGGCCCATTGAACGGGCCATTCAGAACTCGGACCTGGGGATCCATCCCCAGAACGACGGCACGTCCCTGCGCCTGAGCTTTCCCCAGCTGACGGAGGAGCGCCGCAAGGAACTGGTGAAGCAGATCCGCAAGTATGCCGAGGGGGGGAAAGTCGCTATCCGGAACATCCGCCGGGACGCCGTGGAGCACTTCAAGAAGCTGGAAAAGAAGTCCGAGATCACGGAGGACGATCTGAAAACCGCGGAGAAGGATCTGCAAAAGCTCACTGACGACAACTGCAAGGCCCTTGACGAGCTGCTGGCGAAAAAGGAAAAGGAACTGATGGCGGTATGAGCGGAGGAAACACGGCGGCGGGGCAGGAACTGCCTCGCCACATTGCGATTATTATGGACGGCAACGGCCGCTGGGCGAAAAAGCGGGGCCTGCCCCGGTCCGTGGGACATAAGGCCGGGGCGGAGACCCTGCGGCGGATCCAGGCCTACTGCCACAAAATCGGCATCCGGTACCTGACAGGCTACGCCTTCTCCACGGAGAACTGGAAGCGGTCCCAGGAGGAAGTCAATGCCATTATGGCCCTGTTCCGGCACTATCTGCTGGAAGCCATTGAGAGTTTGGAGCGGGACCATGTGCGCCTCCACTTCTTCGGGGACATGGGGCCTATCTCCCCGGAACTGCTGGAACTGGTTCACCGTACCGATGACATCAGCGCCCATCTGCCGGAGGACTACTTCCACGCCAACGTCTGTTTGAACTACGGGGGCCGGGACGAGATTGTCCGGGCGGCCCGGAAGTTCGCGGCGGACTGCGCGGCGGGACGGCGGCGTCCGGAGGACCTGGACGAGGGGCTTTTCGCCAACCTCCTGGATACCGCCGGGACGCCGGATCCGGATCTCTTTATCCGTCCCGGGGGGGAACTGCGCCTGAGCAACTTCCTCCTGTGGCAGAGCGCCTACGCGGAGTTCTACTTTACGGATACCCTGTGGCCCGACTTCACCACGGAGGAGATCGACCGGGCCATTGACGCCTACCGGAACCGGGAGCGCCGCTTCGGAGGCGCGAAATAAGAGGACATCAGAGAGGAACGGAAGATGAAATCGAGAATTCTGGTGGCGGTGGCGGGGCTTCCCCTGCTGGTGTGGATTGTGCTGTGGGCGCGGATAGGCTGGATGATGGGGGCCCTGGGACTGCTGTCGGGAATCGGGGCCTGGGAACTGCAAAAGTGCGTCAGCCGGGGGAACCCGGGGCCTATGGGGATCTGCGCGGGGGTGTGGGCGGCGCTGATGACGGCGGAATCCGCCCTGGACCCCCGGTCCGCCTACTCCCTGGCGGCGGGCATGGTGACGGCCCTCTTTGCCTGGGCGGTTTTGAAGGGGGGCGCGGTGCCGCCGGACCGGATCTTTGCGGGAATCTTCTCCGGCGTGTGCGTGGCCTGCTCCTTCGGATCCTTTCTGCGGGTCAGTCTGGCGGGGCTGCCCCGGGGATATTTGCTTCTGCCCTTCGTGCTGAGCTTTGCCTGTGACACCTGTGCCTTCTTCGCCGGACGGTCCCTGGGACGGCACAAGCTGGCCCCCAAAGTCAGCCCCCATAAGACCGTGGAGGGGGCTGTGGGAGGGCTTCTGGGTGCCGCCGCCGCCGGAATCCTCTTTGCCGTCATCATAAACCGGGCCGCCGGGGAGAGCCTGTCCTATCTCGGCATGGGGGGACTGTCCCTGCTGTGCGGCGCCACGGCCCAGATCGGGGACCTGAGCTTCTCCCTGATCAAGCGGCAGTACGGCGTGAAGGACTACGGGCGGCTGTTCTTAGAACACGGCGGCGTGCTGGACCGGTTTGACAGCGTGCTGTTTGTGGCCCCGGTGGTGGAACAGTTCCTGCTGTCCATGACCGCCCGATGAGGCGTCATCCCATAGAGGAAGAAGGAGAGAGTATGGAGCAAAGACCGCGTTCCCTGCCCCGGACCACCACCCGTTCCCTGAAACTCATCGCCCTTGTCACCATGTTCCTCGACCACGCGGGGGTGGCCGTGGGACGGCAGCTCTTTGGCATCTCAGGTTATTGGACCATGCGGTCCATCGGGCGGATTGCCTTTCCCCTGTTCGCCTTTTTGCTGGTGGAGGGCTTCCGCCACACCCGCAGCCGCCGGAAATATCTGCGAAATCTGTTGATCTTCGCGGCGGTATCGGAACTGCCCTTTGACCTGCTGTTCTGGGGTTGGCAGGACCGGGGACAGGGCTGCAACATCTTTTGGACCTTAGCCCTGGGACTGCTGGGCATGATGGCGGCGGAGGCCGTCAAGACGTGGCTCCGGGATCGGCCCGCCCCGGTGCGGGGACTGGGCGTTTTGCTGGGGATGCTGTGCTTTGTCATTCTTGCCCTGGCGGCGGATATCCTCCGCACGGATTACGGGGACTGGGGCGTGGCGTTGATTGCCGTGCTTTATTACACCGACGCCCTGGCCCGGATATTCCCGGAACAGGCCCCCCGCTGGCGTCTGCTGGCCAACGCCCTGTCCGCCTGCGGGATCCTCCTGTGGATGTCCTGTTACGATCTGAGCGTGGGCTTTCTGAATGAGAGCCGGGGAGCGGCGGCGATACTGCCGTTGCTGCTGTACAGCGGGGAGCGGGGGAATTACCGCCTGCCCAAGTGGTTCTTCTACGGGTTCTATCCCGCCCATTTGACGGCGCTGCTGCTGCTCAGCCGGCTGGTATGAGAGAAGGGAGGTCCATCATGGCGGACTACGGGGCCATCCGGGACGCCGTTGCGACGATAGCCCGGAAACATGGCGTAGAGCGGGTCTCCCTGTTTGGTTCCCGGGCCAGGGGCGACAACCGTTTGGACAGTGACTACGATTTTCTGGTGACAAAAGGGGCCATGACCACGCTGTGGAAATTCGCCGCCTTTTGGGAGGATTTAGAGCGGGTTTTGTGTGCCCCGGCAGATATTGTCACAGAGGGAACCCCGGACCGGGATCTGCTGGCGGAGGCGAAAAAGGACGCGGTGCTGCTGTATGAACGATCACACTGATCGGCCAGCCTGTCCCGCCCGGTCAGAGAAACATCGATCACGCAATCTATGAAACTATGAAAAGCAGGTGCGGATATGGAAAAGACGCTTTCCATCTTAGGCTCCACCGGCTCTATCGGGCGGCAGACCCTGGAGGTGGCGGAGGAACTGGATCTGAGGGTGGAGGCCCTGACGGCCAACTCCGGCGTGGAACAATTAGAGGCCCAGGCCCGGCGGTGGAAACCCAAACTGGCGGTGCTGGCGGACGAGGCCGCGGCGGCGGATCTGGCGGTCCGTCTGGCGGACACGGAGGTGAAAGTCCTGGGCGGGGCCAGGGCCCTGGAAGAGGCCGCCGTAGCGGGGGACATTGTGGTCACCGCCGTGGTGGGTATGGTGGGGCTGAAACCCACCATTGCCGCTATCCGGGCGGGAAAACGGATCGCCCTGGCCAATAAGGAGACCTTGGTGTGCGCCGGGGAACTGGTGGTGGACGCGGCGGATAAGTACGGTGCCCAGATCATTCCCGTGGACTCCGAACACTCCGCCATTTTCCAGTGCCTCCAATGCTGCGCCCACGGCCAGGAGGTGCGCAAGCTGATTCTCACCTGTTCCGGCGGGCCCTTTTACGGGATGTCCTGGGAACAGATGGGCATGATGACGAAAGAGGACGCCCTGCGGCATCCCAACTGGCGCATGGGGCCCAAAATCACCGTGGACTGCGCCACGTTGATGAACAAGGGCCTGGAAGTCATTGAGGCCATGCGGCTGTACCGTCTGCCTCTGGAACAGGTGGAGGTGGCGATTCACCGCCAGAGCATCGTCCACTCCCTGGTGGAGTACCGGGACGGGGCGGTTTTGGCCCAGCTGGGCACGCCGGATATGCGCCTGCCCATCCGGTACGCCATCACCTATCCCAACCGGGCGGAAAGCCCCCTGGAACCCTTAGACCTTTTCTCCTGCCCGCCTCTGACCTTTGAAAGGCCGGACCGGGAGGCGTTTCCCTGCCTGCGCCTGGCGGAGGAGGCGGCGGAGGAGGGCGGCACCGCCTGCGCTGTGCTGAACGCCGCCAATGAGGAGGCGGTGCGGCTGTTCCTGCTGGACCGCATCGGCTTCTATGACATCCCCCGTCTGGTGGCCCGGGCCCGGAATGCCGTGAAAACCGTGGCGCAGCCCACCTTGCAGGACATCTTGGAGGCCGACGCGGAGGCCAGGGCCCAGGTGTTCTAAGGCTTTCATTTCTCTGTTTTTCTTGGTTTTAGGAGCGTTTATGAGACCACTGTTTATCCTTGCGGCCATTTTGATTTTCGGCATTCTCATCGCCCTGCATGAACTGGGCCACTGCGTAGTGGCGAAGCTGTGCGGCGTGAAGGTCAACGAGTACTCCATCGGCATGGGGCCTCTGATCTGGCAGCGGCAGGGGAAAGAAACCCTGTACTCCCTCCGGGCCCTGCCCATCGGCGGCTACTGCGCCATGGAGGGGGAGGACGAGGACACGGGAGATCCCCGGTCCTTTGTGCGCCAGCCGGGATGGAAGAAATTCCTGATCCTCTCCGCCGGATGCGCCATGAACTTTCTCACCGGCGTGGTGCTGATTCTGTGCCTGTTCTGGGGGGTCTCCGCCTACTACGTGGACACCCTCTCCGGCTTCGCCCCGGGGTTCCCTTTAGAGGGAGAGGATGGCCTCATGGCCGGGGACCTGTTCTATAAAATCGACGGCTACCGGACCTATACCAGCGGGGACGCCTCTATGTTCCTGAGCTATCACCAGGGGGACACCATCGATCTGGTGATGCTCCGGGACGGGAAGAAAGTCGTCCTGAAGGACTTCCCCATGGTCCGGCAGGAGTATGAGACTGGGGACGGGGGCACCTATACGGGCTTCGGGCTGTATCTGGGACGGCAGGCGGAGGAGGCCAATTTTGCCGTGACGATGAAATATACGGGGCTGTATGCCCTGAAATTCGTCCAGCTGGTGCGCTTCAGCCTGGTGCAGCTCTTAACCGGAGGGGCCTCCTTCCAGGACCTCAGCGGCCCGGTGGGGATTGTGGCCCAGATCTCGGATATGGGGGCCCAGTCGGAGTCGGCGGAGGACGCCGCCTTAAATATCCTCTACTTTGCCGCCTTTATCGCGGTGAATTTGGCGGTAATGAACCTGCTGCCCATTCCCGCCCTGGACGGGGGGCGGATCCTCTTTTTGGCGCTGGACGCCATTGGCATGGCCCTGTTCCGGCGGAAGGTGCCGGAGAAGTATCAGGAGATGGTGAACGCCGTGGGCATGGCGCTGCTGCTGGGGCTCATGGCCCTGGTGACGGTGCAGGACGTGGTAAAACTGCTGGCCGGGTCCACTTAATATCCCGGATCTTCCCGGATCCCCCAGCGTATCGACAGGAGAGAGAACACGATGACAAAACGGCTCTTTGTAGGACAGGTGCCGGTAGGCGGCGGGGCCCCGGTGTCCATCCAGTCCATGTGCAACACGAAAACCCATGACGTGGAGGCTACGGTGGCCCAGATCCGGGCCTTGGAGGACGCGGGGTGCGAGATCATCCGGGTGGCGGTGCCGGATACGGCGGCGGCGGAGGCCGTGGACAAACTCAAGGCCCGGATTTCCATCCCCCTGATTGCCGACATCCATTTCAATTACAAGCTGGCTCTGATGTGCGCGGAGCGGGGCATCGACGCCATCCGCATCAACCCCGGCAACATCGGCGGGGAGGACCGGGTAAAAGCCGTGGCGGAGGCCTGCCGGCGCCGGGGGATTCCCATTCGGGTCGGCGTCAACGGCGGGTCCTTAGAGCGGGAACTGCGGGCCAAATACGGCGGCGTCACGGCGGAGGCCCTGGTGGAGAGCGCCCTGGGCCACGTGAAACTCTTGAACAAGTTCGATTTTGACGATATCTGCCTCTCCGTCAAGTGTTCCGACGTGCCGCTGACCATGGCGGCCTACCGCCTTTTGTCGGAACGGACGGAGTATCCCCTGCACCTGGGGGTTACGGAGGCGGGTACCCCGTCCATGGGGATGGTAAAATCCGCCATGGGCATCGGGGGACTGCTGTGTTTCGGCATCGGGGACACCATCCGGGTGACGTTGACCGCCGATCCCGTGGAGGAGATCTACGCGGCAAAAAAGATCTTACGGGCGGCGGGACTGCGGAAGCAGGGGGTGAACCTGATCGCCTGTCCCACCTGCGGCAGAACCCGGATCGATTTGATTGCCCTGGCGGAGGAGGCAGAGCGGCGTCTGGCGGACTGTGACAAGCCCATCACCGTGGCGGTTATGGGCTGCGCCGTCAACGGTCCGGGGGAGGCCGCCGCCGCGGATATCGGCATCGCCGGCGGCGACGGGGAGGGGCTGCTGTTCCGGAAGGGGGAGATTCTGTGCAAACTCCCCCAAGATCAGCTCTTGGACGCCCTCATGGCGGAGATTGAGAAAGTATAAGGGACGGACAGCACCCCGAACCCCCGGCAGGGGTTCGAAGGTGCTGTCCGTGCTTTCTCTTACCGCAGATCCTCTCCCAGGATGAATTTCCGCAGAGGCCGGTACAGTGCGGCGGCAATCACCAGGGCGATGAGGGTATCCAACAGCATATAGGAGCCGTTGTACACCAGGGAGTAGAGGCAGGGATCGGAGAACTCCATGTTCAGCACTTCCGTGGGGGCCACAATCCGCCACACCGTGATGCCGCTGATGAAGTGGGCAAGGAACCGTCCCGCACAGCCCAGGACGATGCCCGCGAACAGGCCCCATTTCTTCCCCTTAAAAAGGCCCGCCAGGCCCAGAGGCGTAAAGGCCACCACGTAGTCCAGCAGCAGGGACTGCCACGCCACGGCAATGCCCCCGGTGAGCATTTGCAGCAGGCCGTACACAAAGCCCGCCATAAGCCCGGGGCCCAGGCCCCAGCGCACGGCAAAAAAGGGAATGGCGATCATGTCCGGGGTGATGGACCCGCCGTTGGGCAGTTCATAGAGCTTGACATAGCTCAGCACCTGGGAGATGGCCACCATCATGGCCCCCTCCGTCAGCATCCTGGTGGTGAGATGGGATTTCGTCTGCATGGCTGATTCCTCCGTGCAAAAAAAGTACCGCGCAACATCCGGCAGATGTCACGCGGTACGGAAAAAACTGACCTTGCGGTGTTTCCCTACGCCGGCATTACCCGGATCAGGTTAAGGGTCCGCGGGCGGAACTGCCTCGCGTCTCAGCCGGGAACCTCCCAGCGCCCCATTTTTCCCGTGCGCTCTCAGGTTTGCAACCGTTCCGCCGTTTCCACGGCAGACAGCAAATCTGATACGCACGGGTCTTATTCGATTGTCACGCAGCCTGGGGATATTGTAGCGGCAAGGGCGGCGCTTGTCAAGAGGGGGATTGCTTCTCTCACAGCTTCTCCCGGTCGTAGGCCACCACCACCCGGCGGTTGGGATCGGTGCCGGTGGAGTAGGTGTTCACCCCCCGGAAATCCTGCAAAGCCGTGTGGATCACGTGGCGCTCGTAGGCGTTCATAGGCTCCAGGGTACGGCTCCGGCGGAGTTTCACCACCTTCGCCGCCTCCTTCCGGGCCATGGCGCACAGGCTCCGCTCCCGCTTCTCCCGGTAGCCCTCCGCGTCCAGGTGGATGCGGACCCGGTTTCCGGTGCGGTTCACGGAGTAGCTGGTGAGCTGCTGGATGGCGTCCAGGGTCTCCCCCCGGCGTCCAATGAGGGCGCCCATGTTCTGGCCCTCCAAAATCACCTTATAGCGGCCCTCCTCCGGCAGATATACCCGGATGACGGCGTTCTCCTGGCCCATATGTTCCAGCAGTCCCGACAGGAACGCCTTGATGGCGGCGGCCTTCGCGTCCTGGACCTCCTCCTGGGGCAGGGGAGCCGGCGCGGTAGATTCTGCGGGTTTTGCCTCCTCCGGTTTGGACGGGGCCTGCCGGGGCGGTTTCGGGGCGTCCTGCTTTTGAACGTTCTGCCTTGGGGCGTCCTGCTTGGGGGCGTCCTGACGGCGGGGCCTGCGCCGGGACTTCTCCGGGCGGTCCGCCGGAGCCGCCGATGCCGCCGGGGCTTCCGGGGAAGCCTCCGCCGTCTTTTCCGGACGCTTCTTCCGCTCCGCCGGACGGGCGGGCTTCACGGGTTCCGCCGCCGTATCCGGGACGGGCGTCACCGGAACCGGATCCGGCCGCTCCTCGCCGTAACTGAGGCGGACCTTCGCCGGGGCGCTGCCAAAGCCCAGGAAGCCGTTTTTGGCCCGTTCCAGAATCTCCACGGACACCTCATACCGGTCCAGGCCCAGCTGGTCCAGGCCCTTTTGAATGGCCTCCTCTTCCGTCTTGCCTGTTACGTCAATATAGTCTCTCATGGCGTTTCCTCAATTCTCGTCGTACCGGTCCGCCACATAGGACCGGCCCCGGGCATAGGGCCTGTCCCCCACGCGCCCGGCCTCATTGGTACTCTGACGGCCCGCTTTCGCGGCGGCTTTCGCCTCCCGGGCCGCTTTTTTCTTTTCTTTTAAGGTAGGTTTCGGCTCCTGGCTCCTCTGCTCTTGGAGGATCCGCCCCTCCTCAATGCGCCGTTTCCGGTCCGCCGCCCGGGCGGCTTCCCGAGCGTTCTCCTCCTCCTCCAGCTTCCGGGTGAAGTAGTTCCCCAAAAGGGACTCCTGCAAGACGGAGAATCCGCTCTGGGCAATCCAGTACAGGCCCAGGGCCGCCGGCATCCGCAACGCGATGAACACGGAGAACAGGGGCATGGTGTACATCATGGACCGGGCGGAGTTGGCCGCGGCCCCGTCTCCCTGCTGGCGCATGGAGATGTAGCTCAGCAGAAACTGGGACGCACCCGCGAGAATGGGGATCAGAATCAGCCCCACAGCCCCCCAGGTAAAGGTAAAGCCCGTCACCTTGTCCCAGGGAATGGCGGACAGGTCCAGGCCCAGGAAGCGGTAGTTCACGTTGATCCAGCCATCGATGTCCGACACCAGGGCCTGATAGGCATCGGAGCCGGTGATAAGTTTGATCAGGTTGATCTGCCCGTAGACGGACAGCTGGGCCACGCCGTCCTGGACCACCGCCTCCCCGCTGCGGTACAGCAGCACCGTGGAGAGATCCGCCCCGGCGTCCGTGAGACGCTGCACCACGTCCAGCATGACGGTTTCGGAGAGCATCATAAACCGGGTAATGGGCTGGCGGATGATGGAATACAGGGCAATGAGAATGGGCAGGGGCAGAAAGCTCCACAGGCAGCCGCCCATGGGGTTGACCCCCTCCTCCTCATAGAACTTTTGGATCTCCTCGTTGGCTTTCTGGGGGTTGTTGGCGTATTTTTTCTGAATCTCCTGGACCTTGCCGTTCATGCGGCTCATGCGCATCATGCTCTTTTTGCTCTTGAGCTGCAAGGGCAGGAGCAGCAGTTTGATCACCAGGGTAAAGAGGATCAGGGCCAGGCCGTAGGAATGGGTCAGGGTATAGAACAGCCGGACCAGCCACGCGAAGGGGACGCAGATCCAGTAGCCGAGTGTGGAAAACATAGGCGTGTATTCCTCCAAATCAAGTTTCAGGGCACCGGGTCATAGCCCCCCCGGTGGAAGGGATGACAGCGCAGAATCCGCCGGAGGGCCAGGTATCCGCCCTTGGCCGCGCCGTATTTTTCCAGGGCCTCCACGGCGTACTGGGAACAGGTGGGAATGTAGTTGCACCGCCGGGGGTACAGGGGGGAGATGGACCGCTGGTAAAAGCGGACAGCGGCAATCAGGGGGCGGTTGAACCGGCTCATTCCGTCCGCCTCCTTTGATTTCCCCCGGGAATCCCCCGGACCAGCCCCAGTTTCCCGCACAGGCGCAGAAAAGTCTCCTCCATCTCGCCCCAGGAGGCGGTGAGGGTTCTGGCCCGGGCCACCAGCACCACGTCCCGTCCGGACAGGAGCCGGGAGACGTTGCGCCGGTACACCTCCCGCAGACGGCGGCGGGCCCGGTTGCGCTTGACGGCGTTGCCGATTTTCGTGGACGCCGTCAGCCCTAAGCGGTTGTGGTCCAGGCCGTTGCCCCGGCAGTAGACCACCATACACCCGCCGACAGCGGATTTCCCCCGCTGGTACATCCGGCGGAACTCATGATTTTTTTTCAGCGTCTCCGCCTTTTTCACGCCTCCGCCGCCTTTCTCCCAGACCCGGCGCCCAAAAGCGCACGGGGACGGAGGAATCTCACGCAATTCCGCCGCCCCTCAAAGAACCTGTACCGTATTGCCCCGCGCCCGGGGAGTTTCCGCCGGACCGCGCCGGATTGGGGGCCGGTCCTCAGTAAGAGAGGCGGATGCGGCCCTTTTCCCTGCGGCGGGAGAGGACCTTGCGCCCGTTGGCCGTGGACATCCGTTTGCGGAAGCCGTGGACCTTCTGCCCATGGAGTTTTTTGGGCTGGTAAGTTCGTTTCGTTGCCATCTTCTGATTGCACCTCCCGTCCGGTTCACAAGATACAACCGCCGGAACCGCCGTTCCGGCGGCGTTAAGGCACAGTATAGCATACTTCCGCAAAAGGTGTCAATAAAAACATTTCCGAACGGGGAAGATTTCGGCCTCCGCCCCGGGGGAATGGGGCCTTCCGCCCGTTTTTCGGGGAAAAGGCTTGACAAAGCAAGCGCGTGAGGGTATAATAAAAGGCAAGAGGAGAGCCAGACGTTACGTCAGCCCTCTAAGGACAGCGGTTTACGAAAAGCAACCGTCACCGTGCAGGGTGGCGGTTGCCAGTCTTCACGCCAAGCGTAATGACGAATTCTCGACCGAGAATCCATACATGGAGCGTACCGTGAAAACTCATATCTAAGCACCCCCTTTCTGAGAAAGAATGGGTGAATAGGTATGAGGGCTGACCGCCAGTTCTCCTCTTGCCGTGTGTCAGTATAACACGGTTCGTTGTGCGATGCGAAAACAGAAAGCGCTTGACAAAGCAAGCGCGTGAGGGTATAATAAAAGGCAAGAGGAGAGCCAGACGTTACGTCAGCCCTCCAGCGATATGGTTACGAAAAAGCAACCGTCACCGGGCCGGGTGGCGGTTGCCAGTCTTCACGCCAAGCGTAATGATGAATTCTCGACCGAGAATCCATACATGAAGCGTACCGTGAAAGCTCATATCTAAGCACCCCCTTTCTGAGAAAGAATGGGTGAATAGGTATGAGGGCTGACCGCCAGTTCTCCTCTTGCCGTGTGTCAGTATAACACGGTTCGTAAAATGAGGCCCAAAATCACACGCCCCCTCTCCGATTCATGGAGAGTGGGCGCGTTTTATTCCACATCGGCGTAACGGACTTGCACACTGGTCCCGTCGCTGGTGACGGACACGGGGCCGTTCCGGGTGAGATACGTCTCCACCCCGGTTTGGGCCAGCAGGTCCGTCACGGCGCTGTCCTCTGGTTCCTCGGCGGAGGACGTTATCACGGCATAGGCGGGAGACACGGATTCCAGCAGGTCCCCTAAGAGGGGTTCCTCCTTCCCGTGATGGGGGATTTTCAGCACGTCATAGGTGCGCGCATTATAGCTGAGGAATTCCTGTAACCGTTCCGTCCGGGCGTCTCCGGTAAAGAGCAGGGAATTCTCCCCGTTGACGACGGACACGATCAAAGACACATTGTTGCTGGTATCGTCCGCGTACTTTGCCTTCCGGGGCGGGTCCACGCTGTACTGCACCCCGTCTAAGATGAAGGAATAGGTTTCCTGCACCGTCACCGGCTCTATGGAGGCGTTCAACAGGGCCTTGGTGTACTTCTCATACTCCTCGCTGTCCTTGGAGCCGGCCGTCTGCAAGACGGTTCCCACAGGGAAGCGGTTCAGGATCCGGGCGGCTCCGCCTACGTGGTCCTGGTCAAAGTGGGTGATAATGAGATAGTCCAGTTTCGTGATGCCCTGGGCTTCCAGATAGGAGAGAATCGTCTTGCCGAAGCCCTTTTCCCCGCAGTCAATCAGCACCGCGCTGTTTTCCGTGGTCAGGAGGAAGGCGTCGGCTTTTCCGGCGTCGAAGCCGTAGACGGTGAGGTCTGTCCCCGCAGACGGGGCGCTGTCCGCCGTATCCCCGGCATCCGGGGCGGCGGAAGTCCCGCCGGAGGGGCCGCAGGCGCTGAGGAGAAGGAACAGCGCCAGGGCCAATATCGACAGGCGTTTTCGCATTACAGGGTCTCCTTTACCACGGGCTTTCCGCAGACGATATTCAGGTTGCCGTTTCGCACCCGCAGTTCGTCTAAGAACGCCTTGGGCGCCTGGGCATCTTTCAGCACCACCGTGTAGCACAGCTCGTACAGGGTGCCCATATTGGTGGTCCGCACCCGGGTCAGGTCATAGGACAGGGTGTATTTTTCCAGGATGTCGTCAAAGAGGCCGTCATAGTCTAAGTTTTCGCCGATGGTGATTTTCAGTTCCCGTTCCCCGGACCTGCCGCCGCCGAAGCGGACCGTTTCCAGCAGAATCAGGAACGCCGCCATTATGAGGAAGAAGATCACGGCTAAGGCCACATATCCCATACCGGTGGCAAGGCCCACGGCCATGACTAAGAAAATCATGCCGATTTCCCGGGCGGAACCGGCGGCGGACCGGAACCGGACCAGTCCGAAGGCCCCGGCTACCGCCACGCCCGCGCCGATGTTGCCGTTGACCATCATGATGATGATTTGGACCACGGCGGGAAGCATGGCAAGGGTCAGGACGAAGCTCTGGGAATACCGGCTCTTGTACATACACAACGCGCCCGCGCCGATTCCCAGCAGCAGCGACGCGGCGGTGCAGAGAAAAAACGCCTGGGCGGTGATTTCAGTGCCCACAATGATGGAATCCAGCATGGGAAGGACCTCCTTATCCTCTCTCCCCCTATCTCCGGGGGTTTTCTATTTTTAACTTTTTGGTTTTATGGATTGTTTTTTTATGGGGTTTCGTTCTCATGGACAGCCGGCGGTTTTCGCCGGCTGTCCAGTGTCAAGCGGCCTGCCTTACTGTGGTTTGTCTTACCGGAACAGTCTGAACAGGAAGGGGAAGCCGATCCGGTTGGCACCCTGGTTCATATTGGGGACCTGATTCATGCCCTGATTCATGTTCGGGGCCTGGTTCATCCCCTGATTGGGGGCCGCGTTCTGATTCATGTTCGGGGCCTGATTCATCCCCTGATTGGGAGCCGCACCCTGGTTCATATTCGGGGCCTGGTTCATCCCCTGATTGGGGGCCGCGTTCTGGTTCATGTTCGGGGCCTGATTCATGGCCTGATTGGGGGCCATACCCTGGTTCATGTTGGGGGCCTGATTCATCCCCTGATTGGGAGCCGCACCCTGGTTCATATTCGGGGCCTGATTCATAGCCTGATTGGGAGCCGCGCCCTGGTTCATATTCGGGGCCTGATTCATGGCCTGATTGGGGGCCGCGTTCTGATTTCTGCCCGGAGCCTGATTCATAGCCTGATTCGGGGCCGCGTTCTGGTTCATGTTCGGGGCCTGGTTCATGGTCGGAGCCTGGTTATTCTGCTGATTCTGAGCGGGAGCCTGCTGGGCCTGGGTGTTCTGCTGATTCTGGGCAGGAGCCTGCTGTCCGCCCTGCATCATGCCGCCGGTCTGGCCGCTGCCGCTGGACGCCGTGGCCGTGGCCACCGCCTTGCCGTTGACATAGAGAGTGTAGGTCTGGCCCGCCGTCAGGCTCTCGTCGCACAGCATGACGCAGTTGGCGTTTTTCGTACCCGTGGCGGTGATGAGGGTGTTGCCGCTGCTGTCCTTCACCGCAATGGCGCTGCCCTTGGTGATGGAGAAGCTGCCGGAACTGGTGGCGGTAGTGGCGGAACTGACAGCCGTCTGCATTCCCACAGCGCCGCCGTTCATGCCGCCCTGCTGGCGGTTATTCATACCACCCATCTGACCGCCCATCATGCCGCCGCCCATCTGGCCCATGGTGCCAAAGAACACATAGGTGCCCGTGGAGGGGGTCTGGTTCATGCCGGAGTAGTCCACCGTCAGCAGGGTGCCCCCATTATAGGCACAGCCGCTGTCGTAGTCAAGGGCCGCGTTGCCGCCATTGGCCGCGCCGAATACCTTCGTCACGCCGCCGTTGAGGTACACATACCCGCCGCTGTTGTTCCGGGAATCCCCTCCGGCGTCCAGACCGTCGCCGCCTGCGTCGATGGTCCAGGTGCCGCCGTGAATCGTCAGGGAGATCTCCTTGACGCTCTGCTGCGTGGCGGCGTTGACGCCGTCGTCAGAGGCCGTAATGGCTGTTGAGAATCACACGGGCCCCTTCCAGGCCCTCATAGCTGGAGGACACCGTGATATTGGGACCGCTGCCGCCCTTTTCTCCCAAGGTCAGGTCATAGTCCGCGTGGAAGGCATCGTCCCCGGCGGTGACGGTGTAGGTCCCGGCGCTGACGGTCACATTGCCGTTGGAGTGGACCGCGTCGTCGGCGCTGTTGAGGGTGAAGGTGCCGCCGCTGATGAGCACCGCGCTGTCGGACTTGATGCCCTTGGCGCTGTCGTCGGTGCCCAGCTTCCTGGCGTTGGAAGCGCCGCCGAAGGTCTTGATATCAAAGGCGCCCCCGGTAATCACCACGTCTCCGGTGCCCTGGATGCCGTCGCCCTGGGCGTCGATGGTGATCTTGCCGCCGTTGATGGTGACGGTTCCGGCGGACTCGGCGTCGTCCTCGTCGGGCTCGGCCTTGATGCCGTCATTCCCGGCGGTGATGTTCACCGTGCCGCTGTGAATCACCACGGCGTTGTCCCCGGCGATGCCGTTGTTGGCGGCTTTCACGTTCACCGTCACGCTGCCCTCTACGGTAATCCGGGAGCTGGCCGCGCCCTTGACGCCGTTCTTGCAGGCGGAGCCGTCCAGGTTCAGGGTGCCCGTGCCGCTGATGGTCAGGGACGCGCCGGACTTCACCTTAATCACCGCGCCCTCGAACTCCTCCGCGTCCTCATTGGCGGGATCTTCCTTATCCGTCAGGGTGACGGAACCCACGGCGTAGAGAGTGACGTCGGAAGTCTTGTTGCAGGAGAGGGGTGCCGTGGTGCTGGAAGTCAGGGTCAAATCCTGAAGAATCAACGTGACGCCGGTGGTGCCCTTCTTCACGGTGATGCTGCCCTCCGTGCAGGCGCCGGTGATGGTATAGACGCCGGATTCGTTGATGGTCAGGGCCGTGCCCTCAATCTTGTACCCGCTCTCCGCGCCGGAGGCCGTGACGCCGCTGTTGGAAAACGTCAGGGTCACGGAACTGGCGGGGATGCTGACGGAAGCCTGGGAAGCCGTGGTCTTGGCGCTGGCGGATGCATTGGCGGCCAGGGCGGACAGAGGCGCGGCGTTGAGCAGCGCGGCCAGGGCGATGGCAGTGGCGGCGGTGCGCTTGAGCGTGAACTTTTTCATGATGGTTCCTCCTTAAACTGTTTCTCTTGATTTTCCGTTGGGTAAGTGGTATGCTATTATGGGTTTTGTTAGGTTCTTTCCGCCATGGCGGACATCTGCCTGGGCGTTCCGGGGCCCGGCCCCGGGGGGTACTGCCTTCCTTTTCTTTTTTTCGGGCCGGACGGGGTTCCAATCAGGTGTTTTTTCTCTGTCTGGGTCCCGCCCCTGCCTTCTGTATATATAATTCGGGGGGCAGGGGCCATTTTTTGGGGTTGGGAGAAAAAAACTTCCGGACAGGCAGAAAACAATGCTCCCTCATCCGGCGCTTCGCGCCACCTTCCCCCACAGGGGGAAGGCTGTGACCTTCTTTTTTTCTTTTTCGCCAGATAAGACCGCCAGCAAAAGCCTTCCCCTCTGGGGAAGGGGGACCGCCGGAGGCGGTGGATGAGGACGTCCCAAACGCCGCCCCTTCTCTCCCACGCCGGGAAATCCCACGTTTTGGGGGGATTTTTGGCATCCGCGCTCTTGCGCCGCCGGGTGGGATGTGATATCATAGACGGGATTTTGACACAAAGCCGCCGGAAAGCGCCCCACGCGCTTTCCTTAGCGGGGAAGGTTCAGGAGGAAAACGGTATGGACAACAGCCAGAAAACCATGGAGAAACTGGTGGCCCTGTGCAAAGGCCGGGGGTTCGTGTTCCCCGGCAGCGAGATCTACGGCGGCCTTGCCAACAGCTGGGACTACGGCCCTCTGGGCGTGGAATTAAAGAACAACGTGAAGCGGGCCTGGTGGAAGAAGTTCGTCCAGGAGAATCCTTATAATGTAGGGCTGGACGCCGCCATCCTGATGAACCCCCAGGTGTGGGTGGCCTCGGGACACGTGTCCACCTTTAATGATCCCCTCATCGACTGCAAGTCCTGCAAAATGCGCCACCGGGCCGACAAGCTGGTGGAGAACTACGTGGCGGAGAACAACTTGGATATCACCGTGGAGGCCATGACCCAGGAGGACCTGGTGGCCTTCATCCGGGAGAAGCAGGTACCCTGCCCGGGCTGCGGCAAGTGCGACTTCACCGACATCCGCCGCTTTAACCTCATGTTCAAAACCCACCAGGGCGTCACGGAGGACACCGCCAGCGAGGTGTACCTCCGTCCCGAGACCGCCCAGGGCATCTTTGTGAACTTCCCCGCCATCCAGCGGACCACCCGCCGGAAACTGCCCTTTGGCGTGTGCCAGGTGGGCAAGTCCTTCCGCAACGAGATCACCCCCGGCAACTTCATCTTCCGCATCCGGGAGTTTGAGCAGATGGAACTGGAATTCTTCTGCAAACCCGGCACGGATTTGGAGTGGTTCCAGTACTGGCGGACCTACTGCCATGACTGGCTGGCGGGCCTGGGCGTGAAAGAGGAGAATCTGCGTCTGCGGGACCACACCCCGGAGGAACTGGCCTTCTATTCCAAGGCCACCACGGACTTTGAGTACCGCTTCCCCTTCGGCTGGGGAGAACTGTGGGGCGTGGCGGACCGGACGGATTACGACCTCAAACAGCACCAGGAACACTCCGGACAGGATCTTACCTATTATGATCAGGAGCAGAACGAGCACTATATCCCCTATGTCATTGAGCCGTCCCTGGGGGCGGACCGCATGACCCTGGCTTTGCTGGTGGAGGCCTATGACGAGGAAGTGGTGGACGAGGCCAAGAAGGACACCCGGAACGTCATGCGCTTCCATCCCGCCATTGCCCCCTTCAAGGCGGCGGTACTGCCCCTGAGCAAGAAACTGGGACAGCGGGCCAAAGACCTTCAGCAGGAGCTGTCCAAGGACTGGATGGTGGACTATGACGACACCGGATCCATCGGCAAACGCTACCGCCGTCAGGACGAGATCGGCACCCCCTGCTGCGTCACCGTGGACTTTGAGACGGAGCAGGACGGCCAGGTGACGGTCCGGGACCGGGACACCATGGCCCAGGTGCGCCTGCCGGTTGGCGAACTGCGGAGCTGGCTGGCGGAGAAGCTGGCGTACTGATCACGATCCAAAAACCATAAAGCCAGAGAGGGGAGGCGGTCCACATTTCCAAGGGCAAGAAAGCAAAGAAGCGGAAAAAGCTCCACGGCGTCCCGGAGACGCAAAGGCGGAAACAGGCGCGGAAAGGGGCCGCGTCCCCCAAAGCAGTCCCCCCGTCCGGCCCCCCGTCCCCGGAGGAACCGGAGAAAGCAAACCCGCCGGAGACAATCAGCGTCCCGGAGCCTCCGCCGGAACCCACGCCGGAAACTACCCCGGAAACCCCGCCGATAGAATCCCCGGCACCGGCACCGGCACCGGCATCGGCACCGGATCCGGAGTACGATCCGGACCTTGCGTTAGACTGGGAACTGGATCTCTTAGAGGAACCCCCGGAACCGCCGCCGCCGGAACAGGGGAAGCGGAAAAAATCCAAGAAGAAGTCCAAAGTCCCGGACAGCCCCTTGGTGCGGCTGCATCTGCGGATGAAGGCAAAGCGGCTGGAAAAGCGGCGGCGGGCCATGGGGCCCGCGTGGCTGCGGGGGCTTTTGTTCTGCCTGCTGTCCCTATTGGCAGGGGGCGCGGTGACGGCGGCGGTGGAGGCCGTGCGGGCCGGATCCCCGGAGGAAATGCTGGCCTGGGCGGTGAAATACCCCGCCACCTTCCTGCTCTCCGCCCTGCTGTACGCCTCTCTGGCGGCCCTGGCCGGGGCCCTTTTGGGACGGCTGTGGCTGGGGGGGATCCTGGCCTCCTTTGTGGGACTGGGGCTGTGTCTGGCGGACTACTTCAAGATGACCATCAACGGCGCGCCCCTGGCCTGGGAGGACATCGGCCTGGCGGGCCAGGCGGGACACGTGGCGGGCCTTGCCAGCGACCTGACCCCGCCGGAACTCTTTTGGCAGGCCCTTTTAATCGCCCTTGCCTGTGTGGCGGTACTGGCGGCCCTGGATCCCCTGACACGCCTGTCCGGCGGGGGATGGTGGATCCGGCTGGCGGGGGCAGCGGCGGCGTGTCTGGTGTGCTTCTCCGGACTGTGGACCGGGGTGTTGGGGGACTGTTTCCGGGTGGACGTGGTGACCGCCCTGGACCCCTCCGCAAGCCACAACACCTATGGCTTAGCCGTCAGCCTGTGGAGGGGACGATTCCTCCGGGAGAAGGAGCCTCCGGCGGGCTATGGCAAGGTCCTCATGGACAAGCTCCTGGACCGGGTGGACGAGCTGGCCCCCTCCACGGCGTCCAGCGAGGTGAAACCCAACGTCATTGTGATCCTCTCCGAGAGCTTCTTTGACGTAACCCGTCTCCCCGGCGTCACATACAGCGCGGATCCCACCGCCAACTTCCACGCCCTGCAAAAAGAGGGCCTCAGCGGACAGTTTTTCAGCCACTATCTGGGCTACGGCACCGGGTACATCGAAATTGCCATGCAGATGGGGCTGTGCGGCCCGGATCTGGGGGCCAGAACCAACCTGTGCTTTATGGACAGCGGCACCTATGAGCTGCTGGATTCTTTGGCGGAGCAGTACACCAATGCCGGAGGCTATACGGCGGAAATGCTCCACGCCTTTGACAACAGCCTCTATAACCGTACCGTCACTTATCCCCTCATGGGCTATGACCGCAGTCTCTTTTCCGAGGACGTGCAGAAACTGGGCATCAACGAGGGGGTTTACGGCGGCTACTATATGCGGGACGCCTACCTCTTTGAGGGTGTGCTGCGGGAACTGGACCGGATCAACGAGGCCGGGGACAGCGCGTTTCTCTACGCCATCACCATGGAGAACCACCAGCCCTATGACCTGCAAAAGTTCGGCGGGCGCTGTCAGGTGGAGGTCCGGGCCAGCCAGCTGGACAGAGACGAGGTGGACATCTTAAAAGTAGGGGTGGAGGGCATCATCCGGGAGGACCAGGCGTTGGGGAAACTGACGGAGGCCCTGCGGGAGCGTCCCGAACCCACCATCGTGGCCTTTTTCGGGGACCACCGGCCCACCCTTCCCATGCCGGACGGACAGACGGTGTACACAAAATTGGGCGTCACCCCCGGAAAGGACACTTCCCAGTGGACCAGCGAACAGCTTGCGGAAGTGTACTCCACGGATTACCTCATCTGGGCCAACGACGCCGCCCTCCTGGGGGACGCGGCGGGCACGGAGGAACCCTCCGGCGTTCTGCGCTTCGGCCCACAGCTTTTGGAAGTCACGGGACAGACGGTGTCCCGGTGGTGGGCCCTGCAAAAACGGGTGCCCCAGCTGGCCTGGTCGGAGATCGCCTTCGTGTACGGCGACGGCTCCCTGTACCACCGCCGGGAGGACGCCCCCCTGACGGAGGAGGATCAAGAGCTGTTCTACCTCCGGGACTGCATCGTTTACGACGCCATTTACGGCAGCCAGTATATCACCGACGCCATGAACCAGTCCCCCCAGATCGGCTGGGGACGCCTGGGATAGGAAATTTCAATAATTCTATTGACACAGAAGGCAGGAAGTGCTATTATGATAAAGTGAAAGCATAGCTTTCTGGGGTTCGCATAGAGCGAACGGAGGATCGCCGCAAGGCGATCCTTTTTTTGCCTATGGAAAATCTTTTAAGAGCCTGTTTTGTATCCCGCAGTGTGCGGGACGTGCGGCAGATTTTTTACCAGACAAGGCGTTTTGCCGCAGGAATACTGGATGTATTTCAAGGCAAAACAACGATGTATGGCGGAAAAGATGCCGTGCAGACCGTGCGCGGCGGGATGCTAAACAGGCTCTTAGGGCGGCGCGGAACTCCATCATGGAAAAACCGGACCGGGGATAATTCCGGGACCAGACCGCGATAAAACTCTCCGCGTTTTCCAGAAACCGCTCCATCTTCTCCATAAAGTTATTCCCAGGCGCGATATCCCGGGTCTGGATATAGACGGTATAGCCGTAGCGCTTCAAGGTACGCGCAATCCACTCCGCCTCCGCCTTGTCGGCTTTCGTATAGCTGATGAAAAAATCCCGCTTCTCCATGCCCTCACCCCCGGCAGGAAAAGGATACCATAGTATGACAAATTTTGCAACGGGTTTTCGGGGAAGGGGGGACGCGACAGGTCAAGGCGTCTCCTGGGCCTCCGACAGGTGGTCCATGGGGGTTCTATCGCTCCTCCTGTCGGAGATACCGCCGGGTCCGCGCCATGACGTCAGTCAAAATTCGGAGGTTCTCCATAGGATCGGCGGTTTCCAGAGAGTGATTGGCGTTTTCAATGACCGTCAGGGGGATTTCCGCCGCCTGACAGCCCTCCCGGACCGTCTCCGTATCCACCCAGGGGTCGCTGGTTCCCGTAAAGGCAATGCCGTTTTTGGGCCTCTCCCCAAAGGTCAGGGCCACGGGGGTGTAGAACACGTTCCGGCAGGGGACGCCGTGGCTCCGCCCATAGGCGGCGGCAATGGCGGTGCCCACGCTCTTGGACACAAAGAGAACTTCGCCGTATTCCTCCCACCGGATGTGCCGCAGGGCCTCCTCCGCCTGCGCGTACAGCGCCAGCCCCGCCTGACGCATTTTCTCCGGGTTTCCCCGCAAGTCCGTCACGGGACAGGCATAGCTCAAAGAGATCATGTCCTGATACCCGGCCTCCCGAGCCAGCTCCCGGCTGAAATACAGCAAGGGCTTGTCGCAATGATACCCGATTCCGGGGAAAAATACCGCAAGATGTCGCATATGCCCTCCTGTAAAGAGCTGATTTGAACAGATTTTAGCACATTCATTTATGGCGTTAAATCATGTACAGCTCTCGTTCCCCATCTCGTTTCTTGTCGTAAGGATCTGCTCGCAAATCATTTCCGCCTAAATGTTGTGCAATCTTTGACCCTGCTCTTGTTCCGAATTGCACCAAATAATCAGTATACTGGCTGATTTGATTCAGGATGATACGGCTTTCCCACGGTAAAATGGAGTTCATACATAACATAGATCCCTGCCTGTCTCTCTTAGGATGAAAACCGTTCTAACATATCTTGGAGCACAACGCAAGAAAAGTCTATACCGTCAATCTGATCCCAGCACTCGTTTCAAATACTGCCCGGTGTAGCTCTCCGCACAGGCCGCCACGTCCTCCGGCGTGCCAGTGGCCACCACCGTGCCGCCGCCCGCGCCCCCTTCCGGGCCAAGGTCAATGATCCAGTCCGCGCACTTTACCACGTCTAAGTTGTGCTCAATCACCACCACCGTGTTGCCCGCGTCGGTGAGCCGCTGCAATACGTCCAGCAGCCGCCGCACGTCATCCGTATGGAGGCCCGTGGTGGGCTCGTCCAGAATATAGATGGTGCGGCCCGTGGCGTGTTTGGACAGCTCCGTGGCCAGTTTCACCCGCTGGGCTTCCCCGCCGGACAACTCCGTGGAGGGCTGGCCAAGTTTTACATAGCCCAGGCCCACGTCCTGTAAGGTTTGCAGGCGGCGTTTCAGTTTCGGCAGGGCGGAGAAGAAGGGCAGGGCCTCGTCCACGGTCATATCCAGCACTTCCGCGATGTTCTTCCCCTTGTAGCGCACTTCCAGGGTCTCCCGGTTATACCGCTTCCCGTGGCATACCTCGCAGGGGACGAACACATCCGGCAGGAAGTGCATCTCGATTTTCAGCACCCCGTCCCCGGAACAGGCCTCACAGCGGCCCCCCCGGACGTTAAAGCTGAACCGTCCCGGGCCGTAGCCCCGGCTCTTGGCCTCCTGGGTGGCGGCAAAGAGATCCCGGATGTCGTTGAACAGGCCTGTATAGGTGGCGGGATTGGACCGGGGGGTCCGGCCAATGGGGCTCTGGTCAATGTCCACCACTTTATCCAGGTGTTCCATGCCCTCAATGGCGGCGCACTTGCCGGGACGGGTTTTCATGCGCATGAGGTCCGCCCCCAGACGTTTGAACAGGACTTCGTTCACCAGGGAGGATTTTCCGCTGCCGGACACCCCCGTCACCACGGTGAAGGTCCCCAGGGGGAAGGACACGTCAATTTTGCGCAGATTGTTCTCCGCCGCCTTCCGGACCGTGAGAAATTTGCCGTTTCCCTTCCGGCGCTGTCCGGGCACCGGGATTTTCCGGACCCCGGAGAGGTACTGTCCCGTCAAAGAGGCGGGGTTCGCCATGACCTCCTCCGGCGTCCCCGCCGCCACCACTTCCCCGCCGTGGATCCCGGCCCCGGGGCCGATGTCAATGAGGTAATCGGCGGCGCGCATGGTGTCCTCGTCGTGTTCCACCACCAAAAGGGTGTTGCCCAGGTCCCGCAGTTCCCGGAGGGTGGCCAGGAGCTTGTCGTTGTCCCGCTGGTGCAATCCAATAGACGGCTCGTCCAGGATATACAGCACTCCCATAAGGGATGAGCCGATCTGGGTCGCTAAACGGATCCGCTGGCTCTCCCCGCCGGAGAGGGTTCCGGCGGTCCGGCTTAAGGTCAGATAGCCCAGGCCCACGGACTGCAAAAAGCCCAGCCGGGCCCGGATTTCCTTGAGGATCTGGTCCGCAATCAGGTGCTGCTGGCGGGTGATCTCCAGGGCATTGACCCAGGCCAGGCCGTCGGTCACGGACAGGTTCGTATATTCGTGGATGTTCTCCCCGCCTACGGTGACGGCCAGGGCCTCTTTCCGCAGCCGCTTCCCCTTGCAGGCCGGGCACGGACACTCCGCCATCAGTTCTTCCAGTTCCCGCTTGCTGTAATCGCTCTGGGTCTCCTGATACCGCCGCTCAATGTTGGCGCAGATGCCCTCAAAGGGCTGGTACAGCACCCCCTTTCCCCGGGGCTGGTCATAGTGAAGTTCCAGTTTCTCCCCCTTGGTGCCGTAGAGGATGATCTCTTTCGCCTCCTTGGACAGGTCCTTCCAGGGGGCGTCCAGGGAGAAGCCGTATTTTTTGGACAGGGCGTTGAAGTACATCCTGGAGACACCGTCGGAGCGGATGGAGTTCCACCCGCTGGCCTGCACCGCCCCGTCCAGCAGGCTCTTGGACGGGTCCGGGATAATGAGATCCGGATCCGCTTTCAGCTGGCTGCCCAGGCCCGTACAGGCGGGGCAGAAGCCGAAGGGGTTGTTGAAGGAGAACATCCGGGGGGACAGTTCCTCAATGGAGATGCCGCAGTCCTCACAGGCGTAGTTCTGGGAGAACAACAGATCCTGTTCCTCTTGCAGCAGGTTCACAATGGCCAGCCCCCCGGACTGGGCGGAGGCGGTCTCCACGCTGTCCGTCAGCCGCTGGCGGATGTCCGGACGCACAATCAATCGGTCAATGACGATCTCCACGTTGTGTTTTTTGTTCTTTTCCAGACGGATCTCCTCGTCCAAATCGTACAGGATCCCGTCCGAGCGGACCCGCACATAGCCGGAGCGTTTGGCGTCCTCAAAGATCTTGGCGTGTTCTCCCTTTTTGCCCCGGACCACCGGGGCCATGACCTGGATCCGGGTGCCCTCCGGCAGGGCCATGACCTGGTCGATGATCTGGTCAATGGTCTGCTGTTTGATCTCCTTGCCGCACTTGGGACAGTGGGGGGTGCCGATCCGGGCCCACAGAAGGCGGAGGTAGTCATAGATCTCCGTCACCGTGCCCACGGTGGACCGGGGGTTTTTGCTGGTGGTTTTCTGGTCGATGGAGATGGCGGGGGACAGGCCCTCGATATAGTCCACATCCGGCTTGTCCATCTGGCCCAGAAACATCCGGGCGTAGGAGGACAGGGACTCCACATACCGCCGCTGGCCCTCGGCATAGATGGTGTCAAAGGCCAGGGAGGATTTCCCGGACCCGGACAGTCCCGTCATCACCACCAGTTTGTCCCGGGGAATGGTCACGTCTAAGTTTTTCAAATTATTGGCCCGTGCGCCTTTTACAATGATTTTATCCTGCATGGGTTCTCCTTCTGTACGCCGTGATGTTACTGAAAATGATTTGAGATGTGGTCAGGATTCATCCGGCAGTCCGCGACAGCTTCGATATAAATCGTATGATCGCGTATACAATAGATAATCTTATACCAGTTTCCAAAAAGTGCTTTCCGAAAATCCCGCACATCGAGATCATTCAGGGGAAATAAAAGAGGGTTGTCTTGAATTTCTTTTACTGTGGCGGAAAATTCACCTCTCAGAGATTTTGCGGCATTTTTGTTGATTCTCGCCAAAAACTGAACATGGCGCGCAAACATTTTCCTGGCTCCTGGGAGGATCACGACCCGGTATCGGACCATAATATGTGCTACGCCTCCTCAATAATGCGATCCAGTTCTTCCAAGTAGTCCTCGATAGGCAGGCAGAAAGCGCCGTTTTTACGGTCCTCTTCTGCCCTGCGCAGATCCTCATCCAAAGTCTCCGGCGTACTCAAAAAAGTCGGTGTCTCCGAAAGGAATGGATCCGTGATCATCCCCCGCAGAAAACGCTGAACAGCCTCGTCCATGGTCAAGCCCAGCTGCCGCAAAACCAATTCCGCCTGCTCTTTGAGTGCGGAATCCAAATGGATATTCATGGTCACACTTGCCATACAAAATTCCTCCCTTCCGGTATCACCCGGCTGTAATTTCTTCCACCGACGCCCCCAGCAGGGCGATTAAGTCCCGGGGTGACGCCTCAATCTGCACTCCGATCTTTCCGCCGGAGAGGAAGATGGTCTCATAGTCCGCCGCCGTCCGGTGGAACACCACGGGATAGGGCTTCTTCATGCCGATGGGACTGCACCCACCCCGGACGTAGCCGGTGACGGCGTTCAGTTCTTTCAGCGGCAGCAGCGCCACGGACTTTTCTCCCACCGCTTTTGCCGCCTTCTTCAAATCCAGGGTCTCCGCCACGGGGATCTCGTATACATAGATTCCCCCGGAGGCCCCCTTGGCCGCTAAGGTCTTGAAACACCGATCCGGGTCCTCTCCCAGAGCCTCGGCGATATGGACGCCATACTCCCGGGTATCTGCGGGATTTTCCGCCTCCTGATAGGTGTGGGCGGTATAGGGAACGCGGCCCCGTTCCAGAATCCGCATGGCGTTGGTCTTTTCCTGTTTGGACATCGGTTTTCTCTCCCCCTCTCACCGCAAAATCCAAACTCCCGCCAAAACGCACACAATGCCCAAAAGGGTTCCAAAGCCCATGGGCTCGTGAAACACCAGTACCCCCGCAAGAGACGCCACCACCGGCTCTAAGCTCGCCATAATGGACGCCCTCCCCGCCTCCACTTTCGCAAGGCCCCGGGTGTAGAGCAGATAGGGCAGGACCGTGGAAAACAGGGCCAGTCCCAGCCCCAGGGCCAGGGTTCCCGCTTCCCCCAGCGCCGCCCGGTCGGACCGGGCCAGAAACACCAGGGACGCCGGTCCCGCCAGAAGAAAGGTCCACACCGTCACCGTCATGGGGGGATAGTGGGCCAGGGCATAGCGGCCAAAGATGCTGTACAGGGCGTAGAAAAACCCGGCCCCCAGTCCCAGCAGGACCCCCGCCCCCGTGGCCGACAGGTCCCCGCCCAGAACCCCGCACACCAGGGCGCAGCCCAGCAGCGTCAGTCCCAGGGCACACAGTTTCCGCTTTGTCACCGGCTCTCCCCAGAGAACCGCCGACAGTACCACCACAAAGGACGGGGCCGTATACAGCAGAATGGACGCCACCGCCAGGGAACAGATCCGCTGGCAGGAAAAATAACACACGGTGAAAAACACCACGCTGACAATCCCGGTACCGAAAAAATACTTCAAATGCTCCCAGCGGATCCGGAACACGGAGCGGTCCCGGACCGCGAAATACGCCGCCAGCAGAACCATGCCCCCAAAGTTCCGCACCGCCACAATCTCGGGGACAGCCCCCGGGCCATCAGCGCCCGGTTCCACAGCCCTATCACGCCCCACAGCGCCGCCGCCGTTAAGATGGAGGCGTAGGCACCCGCATTGGTTCCTCCGGCTGATTCGGTCCTCATTTCTCCCCCCGCAGTTCTATCAAATATCCCTCAAGTACCGCCCGCAAAATTCCGCCGCCGTCATCACTGTAATGCCCTCAAAGTTTCCCACGTTCAGTAAATCTTTGTCACCGCTGACAATATAGAGCGCCCCGGCGTCCTTCGCGCAGCCGAAAAATTTGTCGTCATCCGGGTCCCGGCAAACCTCCACTTTGGACACCGCCTCCACAAACCGCAGGCTCTCGATAAAAACCGAAAAAACATCCTGCCGCAGTTTTCCCTGTTTCCGGCGGATCATTTCCTCCACAATTCTGCGGTATTCCTCCGAAATCTCTGCCGTGGCACAGGCTTCCAAACGGTGATAAACAGCGGCTTCTATGATCTTTCTGGGAAGCCCGCCAAAGAAAACACCGGAAATCACCACATTGGTGTCAATGACAATTCTCATGCCTGTTTCCCGCGCCTGAATTCTTTCACAATGCCGGACACGTCCTCTTCCCGGTATCCCGCTTCTTCCGCCCAGTCCCGCGCTTCATCCATCCATGCCTTGAAATCCTGGACTGTAGGTACCCGGATGGGTTTAAGCATAATGCTGTCCGGATCCACAAGAATGGCGATCCAGCTGCCTCCGGAAAGCCCCATTTCTTTGCGCATTCCCTCCGGGATCCGTACCGTCCCCTCCCGGGACATCTCTAAAATTTCCATCTCCATCAAAAAGCCCTCCTGTCCTACTTCTCCCCCCGCAGTTCAATGATCCGGTCCCGCAAAACCGCCGCGTACTCAAATTCCAGCATCCGGCTGGCCTCCTTCATGGCCTTCTCCAGTTTCGCAATCTCCGCCGCCCGCTCCTGGGCCGACAGCTTTCTCTTCCTCCGGCCCCGGATCGTGTCCTCCTCCGCCGTCTTGGAGATCTCCAGCACCTCCCGGACCCCTTTGATGATCGTCTTCGGCACAATGCCGTGCTCCTGATTAAAGGCGTCCTGCAGCCTCCGGCGGCGGGCCGTCTCGTCCATGGCGCTGCGCATGGACGGCGTGATCTCGTCGGCGTACAGCACCACTAACCCCTCCGCGTTCCGGGCCGCCCGGCCTATGGTCTGGATCAGGGAAGTCTCCGAACGCAGAAAGCCCTCCTTGTCCGCGTCCAATACCGCCACGAAACTGACCTCCGGCAGATCCAGTCCCTCCCGCAGCAGGTTGATTCCCACCAGTACGTCAAATTCCCCTAAGCGCAGATCCCGGATGATCTCCATCCGCTCAATCGTCTCCACGTCCGCGTGCATATACCGGACCTTCACCCCGGCGTTCTTCAGATACTCCGTCAAATCCTCCGCCATCTTCTTGGTCAGCGTGGTCACCAGGACCCGCTCCTTCTTCTCCCCACGGCTCCGGATCTCCTCTAACAAATTGTCAATCTGTCCCTCAACCGGACGCACTTCCACTCTTGGATCCAGCAGTCCCGTGGGACGGATCACCTGCTCCACCACCTGGTCCGCCCTCTGGCGCTCGTAAGGCCCCGGCGTGGCGGACACAAACACCGCCTGCCCAATCCGGGACTCGAATTCCTCAAATTTTAAGGGACGGTTGTCAAAAGCGCAGGGCAGACGGAACCCGTATTTTACCAGGCTCTCTTTCCGGGCGTGGTCCCCGTTGTACATGGCCCGTACCTGGGGCAGCGTCACATGGCTCTCGTCCACAAAGAGCAGGAAATCTTTCGGGAAGAAGTCCAATAGCGTCATGGGCGCGGATCCCACCGGACGGCCGGAAATAATCCGGGAATAGTTCTCAATTCCCGAACAGTAGCCCAGTTCCGCCATCATCTCCATGTCGTACTCCGTCCGCTGACGGATCCGCTGGGCCTCCACCAGCTGGCCGTTGTCCGTGAATACCTTCACCTGTTCTTCCAGCTCCTGACGGATCTGTTCCATGGCCCGGTCCATCTTGGGCTTGGTGGTCACATAGTGGCTGGCGGGATAAATGGCAATGTGGGTCAGATGCTTGTTCACCGCTCCCGTCAGGGGGTGGAAATCGCTGATGCGTTCAATCTCGTCCCCGAAAAATTCCACCCGGACGGCGTGATCCCGGTAATACGCCGGATAGATCTCCACCGTGTCCCCCCGCACCCGGAAGCGGTTGCGTTCAAAGGCCACATCGTTGCGCTCGTACCGGTTCTCCACCAGACGCCGCAGCAGCTGGTCCCGGTCCCAGGACGCCCCCACACGCAGGGAGATCACCAGATTGGCAAAATCCTCCGGTTCTCCTAAGCCGTAGATACAGGACACCGACGACACCACAATCACGTCCCGCCGTTCCAGCAGGGCGCAGGTGGCCGACAGCCGCAGACGGTCTATCTCATCGTTGGTGGAGGCGTCCTTGGCAATATAGGTGTCCGTGTGGGGGATATAGGCCTCCGGCTGATAGTAGTCGTAATAGCTGACAAAATACTCCACGGCGTTGTTGGGAAAGAACTCCTTGAACTCCGCGCACAGCTGGGCCGCCAGGGTCTTGTTATGGGCCAGCACCAGGGTGGGCCGCTTCACCCGCTCAATCACTTTCGCCATGGTGAAGGTCTTGCCGGAACCCGTCACGCCTAAGAGTACCTGTTCTTTTAATCCCGCCTCTATGCCCGACGCCAGGGCGTCTATGGCCTGGGGCTGGTCCCCCGCGGGGGTGTATTCCGATTGCACTTGAAAATCAGGCATGGTGTCACCTCAATGCTGCGCGATTGGCGCAAGATGGGCCTCACCCGGGTTCCGGGCGAACAGCCAACAGTGGCGCGAAGCGCTGGATAAAAGGCGTCCTCTACTCCAGCAAGGACTACTCCAAAAACCCGCTGTCGCGCATGGAGACGTAATCGCCGTCAGCCACGATGATGTGGTCCCGCAGTTCGATGTGCACGGTTTCCAGGGCTTTGCGGACCTGGGCGGTGGCGTCGTAGTCCTCCTGGGAGGGCAGGGCCACGCCGCTGGGGTGGTTATGGGAGAGAATCACGGAGGACGCATTGACGGCGGAGGCGTTGAGGACCATGGTCCGCAGGTCGGAGACCACGGAGCAGATCCCGCCCAGGCCGATTTTGTCACAGGAGAGGAGTTTCCCCTTCCGGTCCAGGCACAGCTGGTAGACGATCTCCTGGTCCTCTCCGAAGAAGCGGCCCATGAGGTACGTTCCGGCCCGCTGGGTGGTATTGAGAATCCGTTCCGCCTGGCCCTGCTCGGCCCGCTGGACCAGTTTGGACAGAAGGGTAATGAGGATGGCGGTATTGTCTCCCACGCCCTTGGTTTTCTTCAGGCTCTCCATCGACGCGCCCAGCACCGCGCTCAACGAGCCGTAGCGGTCCAGAAGGTCATGGGCCAGCGGGTTGACGTTCACCCGGGGAATGGAGAAGAACAGCAGAAGTTCCAGCAGTTCATGATCGGCGAAGTTGTCCGCCCCGAATTTCAGATACCGCTGGCGCATCCGTATCCTGTGATCATCGTGAACGCCCATGAAGCCGTCACCCCCTAATCCCTCTATTGTACCGGGAACCGGGAGAAAATCAAGCGGTTTCGGAGATTTTTTCCGGTAAGGGGCGGGAAAAGGCGGGAAACCCCGGGAAGCCGAATGGCTTCCCGGAGTATGGGCGTGAGAGTATGCGGTTCTATGGGGCGGAGGTTACGCCCCGGCCTCGATCAGGCGGATCTCTCCGCCGTAGGCGTAGAGGTCCAGACGGTCCGCGTAATCCCGGGCCTGTTCCAGGGTCATCCAGCGGCGGGTGTCCCGGTTATAGCAGGGGAGGCTGTCCGGCACCACATAGGTCTGTCCGCCGAACGTCACGGCGTTGTCCCCGATCCAGGCGGAAGCGGACACGGTGCCCAGGCGGTCCATGGTCCGCACGGCGGTATAGGCCGTCCCCGCCCGGTTTACCCGGACCGCCACATAAGTGTCCTTGCGTACGTCGCCGTAGTCGTTGAAGAAGGGGCCGATGGTTTGTGCGCCGCCGCAGTCCACGGTCAGGGACTGGCGCCCGTCCCCGTCCCGGGTAACGGAGGCCAGGCCGTAATAGTAGGTTCCGGAGGCGGCATTGGTACCCAGAAGGATGAGATCCACCTGTCCCGCCCAGTTCAGGCGGCTGGCGGCGATGTCCCCGGCGGGAATCACCGTGCGGTCCAGATCCTCCAGGGCGATCAGGCCGTCCCGGTCATAGAGCCGGACGGTTTCCGCAAGGGGCGTACCCCCCAGGGTCCGCTGATCCGTGTCCAGGGTCCCGCCGGCCCCGCCGTACAGGCGCTGAAACCAGATTTTGCCGTCCGCGTCGGAGGAGACGCTCATGACGGCCTCCGTCATACCGGAGGCGGAGCAGTCCAGGGGGATCTCCGTATTGCCGCACAGAAGGCGTAAGGTGCCCACGGTTTTGCTGTCGCTGTCCGAGCCGCCCAGGACCGCCACGGCGTTGCCCCGGCTCTCCTGAACCGCTCCCGCCACTCTGCCGTCCGCCGACAGATAGAAGGTCAGCACCTGTCCCGGATGGAACCGGGCCAGGGTATCCCGGGCAGTGGGCAGAACGTCAAACTCCGTTCCGAGAAACTCCACGCTGGTGGGATTGGACACCCCGGGGGAGCAGTTCTCATAGTAGGCGGTCACCCGGGTATCGCACACCAGCACGGCGTTGGTGGCGGCGGACCACACGGCCACATCGCCCACCCGCAGTTCCCGGGACGCAACGCGAATGCCGTTTTTATAGATGGCGTAGCCGGAACGGTTCCCGGTCAGGGCGGAGAAGCCCGCCGTGGAGCCGTTGGCGGACACCAGTACCGCGCCGCTGGAAGCGGTGCCTATGGTGTCCTCTGTGGGCAGGAAGGTCAGAGCCTTGCCGTTCTTCAGCACCACTTTCCCCTTGCTCCCCACCAAGGTGGTGGAGTTCTGGGGCTTCTCCATCTCATAGGAGCCGATGGGCGTCACCAGTTTGCCGTTGGCGGCGTCTAAGGAGGTGAGGGTGGTCTCCTCGCTGAGGGTATAGAAAGACGCGCCAGCGGCGGTCTCCGCTTTCAGCAGGTTCCGGAACAGTTTCGCCGCCTGGCCCCGGGACAGGGCGGTGTTGGCGCTGCCGCCCACGCCGTCGGTCAATTCGATGGAGTCCGCCATGGCAATATGCCCGTGAGGCCATACGCCGCCGATGTCCTCATCCTTATAGCCCAGCAGCCGCAGTAAGATTGTCACGGCGTGGCCCAACGTGACAGTGCGGTCCGGGTGGAAACTGCCGTCGGCGTATCCGGCGATGATCTTCTTCCCCTGGGCCGCCAAGTTGATATAGGACGCCGCCCAGTGGCCGGGCTTCACGTCGGGAAACACAGTCACGCCGGCATAGCGGGACAGCTCCTTCTCCGCGCCGATGGCGTTGATGACCAGCTTGCAGAACTGGGCCCGGGTCAGGGTGCCTTCCGGACGGAAGGTGCCATCGCTGTACCCGTCCAGCACCCCCATGAGCCGCAAAGTCTCCGCGGCGGCGGCGGTGGCGGGGTCCGGAATGTCCGGGAAGCTGTCCGCCGCGAGACAGGGGGAGATCAGGAGCATGGCCCCCATCCAGCAGGCCAGCAGCAGGGAAAGAAACCGTTTTTTCATAGGACTGGGACCTCCTTACTCCGCCCGCAGCGCGTCCACCGGCTGCAGCCGGGATGCCTTCACCGCCGGATAACTGCCGAAAATCACTCCCAGGGCTACCGACAGGGAAAACGCCCCCGCCGTCACATAAAAGGAGGGATAAATGGTCATATGGAACATGATATTCCCCAGGGCCAGGCTTCCGGCGGTGCCTACGCCGATGCCCACCACGCCGCCGATGCCGCAGAGCATGGCGGCCTCAATCAGGAACTGGGCCACGATGCTCCCTCTCTGAGCGCCGATGGCCCGGCGGATGCCGATCTCCCGGGTGCGCTCCGTCACCGTCACCAGCATGATGTTCATAATGCCGATGCCGCCCACCAGCAGGGAAATGGCGGCGATCCCCGCCAGTACCCCGCCGATGACGCCGATCTCCGCGTTTACCATATCCGTCATCTGGTCGTTGGAACTGATGTAAAAGTTGTCCTCTCCCACCAGGCCCTTGAGAAAGCCCTGCATGAGGGCGGTGGTTTCATCCGCCTCCGCGTCGTCCGCCAGTTTGACGATGAACCGCCGGGGCTTTTCGCCCCCTAAGAGCCGCCGGGTGGTGAAGGGAAAGACCATAAAATTGTCGATCATGCTGTTGTTGGCGCTGGCGTCGGACAGGCGGGAGGCGTAGACCCCCACCACCGTGAAATCGTTGCCCCTGACCTGCATGGTCTGCCCAATGGGGTTCTGGGTGCCGAAGAACAAAAACGCCGCGTCATAGCCCAGGACAATCACCTGGTTATAGTTCTGGATATCCAAATAGGACAGGTCCCGCCCCCGGAGGAGCTTCAAGTTGTTGCACTGGCTGTACTGGTCGCTGCCGTAGTACAGCTCCGGCGGGGCCTCCAACAGGTTCCAGTTGTCGTCGTATTTATACTCCATGTTGGCGGAGTTTTTCGTGCCGTAGACCACGTTGGCCTCCACGTACCCCTCCGGTGTGATCCCCATAATATCGTCTCTCATGTTGCAGTAATTATAGAGATCCGGGTAGTAGTCCGGGGACACGTCGTTGCCCTGGTCGTCCCACATCCAGGTCCAGATGTTGACGCTGAGGCGTCCCGTCCCCATGGCGGAGAACCGGGCCAGCATCGAGGTCCGGTAGCCGTCCATGACGGACACGATGGTCATCACCGCCGCGATGCCGATGAAGATGCCCAGAATCGTCAGGGCGGACCGGCCCTTCTTCCCCATAATGGACTTCCACGCCATTTTGAATGCCTGCCAGAGGTTCATAACCAGTCCACCTCCTGGGGGTGGTCCTCCACAACTTTGCCGTCCGACAGGCGGACCACCCGCCGGGCGGTGGCGGCGATGCCGTTGTCGTGGGTAATCAGAATCACGGTGCTGCCCTCTTTGTTCAGCACCCGCAGAAATTCCAGCACTTCCAGGCCCGTCCGGGAATCCAAGGCCCCGGTAGGCTCATCCGCCATTATAATGGGCGGATGGGTGGCGATGGCCCGGGCAATGGCCACACGCTGCTGCTGTCCGCCGGACATCTCCGTGGGATGGTGCTTTGTGCGTCCCGCAAGGCCCACCCGTTCCAGGGCCTCCATGGCCATATCCCGCCGGTCAATGGGGTCGATGCCCTGATAGATCAGGGGCAGTTCCACGTTTTCCAGTACCGTCAGGCTCTGGATCAGGTTGTACTGCTGGAAGATGAAGCCGATCTGTTTGTTGCGGATCCGGCTGAGGGCCTTGTCGGAGAGATCCTGGACGTTGGTGCCGTCCAGGAGATACTCCCCGTAGGTGGGGATATCCAGACAGCCCAGGACGTTCATCATAGTGGATTTGCCGGAGCCGGACTGTCCCACCACCGCCACGAATTCGCCCTTGCCGATGGTCAGGGACACGCCGTCCAGGGCCCGGACTTCGCTTTCCAGGCCCTCGCCGTAGATTTTATAGATATCGCGCAGTTCTACCAAATGGGACATTGCCCTGTCATTCCTCCTTGTGGAACGGTTTGGAACAGGGAGAGGGGTGTTATCCCCCCTCCGTTGCCGTCGCAAATGCTATGAACAGAATCAGCTTTTAGAGCGAGTTGGCCGTCCGCCAAGGACCGCCACGGCCTGGCTGTCTTGAATGCTGCCTCCGTTGCCGTCGCAAATGCTATGAACAGAATCAACTTTTAGAGCGAGTTGGCCGTCCGCCAAGGACCGCCACGGCCTGGCTGTCTTGAATGCTGTCTCCGTTGCCGTCGCAAATGCTATGAACAGAATCAACTTTTAGAGCGAGTTGGCCGTCCGCCAAGGACTACCAGTACATCATGTTGCCGGAGGACTGCATTTGCAGAAAGACCTCCATGTCCTCAATGAGCCCGGACTTGATCTCCACATTATAGGTATCCTGGATCCCCGTCTCCACCCGGACAGGATAGAACCCGTCGGGGATCTCCTCTCCGGCGAACACTCCCTCCACAGCCAGCTCCGGCACGTCCCGCACATACACCACGGACAGGTTCTCCCCCTCCTCCGTGGACACGGACCGCACTGCCTGGATAGGCACAATCAGGCAGTCCTCACTCTGGCTGGCAATGAGGGAATAGGTGATCTCACTGTTCACCTGCAAATTCCCCTCGGTGTTGTCGGCGGAGATGACCATGGGATAGGTGGCCACGCCGTTGTTCACCGTGCTGGACAGGCTGATGCTGTCCACAATGCCCACCGCCGGGGTGTCCCACTGGTTCAAGTCCACCATCATGCCCTTCTGGATATAGGACATATTCCGGGAATCCACCGTGGCGCTGACCAGAATCGACGACGTGTCCGATACCGCCATAGTTTCTTTGCCAGAGGTGACTTCCTCTCCGATGGAGATGTTCAGTCCCACGATGAAGCCGTCAATGGGGGCGGTGGCGTTGCACTTTTCCAGTTCCTCCTGGGCCTTGGCCACCTTCTCCTGGGCCTCCGCGACGCCCTTCTCCTGTTCCGTCACGTTCTTTTGGGCGTCCAGCACCGCTTTCTGCCGCTCCGTCACCGTACGCCTGGCGTCCTCCACCGCCCGCTTCGCGGATTCCACGCCCTTTCGCGCCGTCTCCACGCCTTTCCGCGCCGTCTCCACGCCCTTCCGCGCCGTCTCCACCGCACGGTTGGCGTCCTCCACCCCTTTCAGGGCCTCGTCCACGGCGTCGTTGGCGTTGTCCACCGCCTTGCGTTTGTCCTCTACGTTCTTCTCTTTCTCCTCGATCTCGTCTTTCAGTTCGGAGTCGTCCAGGGTCAGGACAACCTGCCCCTCCTGGACCGGAAGATAGTCCGCTAAGTACGTGGCAATCACCGCTCCGGCGGCCTTCGCCTTCACGTCCCCTGTGCGGTACCAGTCCAGCTTGGCGCTCTCATAGGGCAGGGCCTCCTGTCCGTCCACCAGCACCGTGGCGCTGGCTAAGGTCCCCGCCTCCACGGCCCCGGGGTTGTCCATGACGATGTCCACGGAGAAGAGCAAAGACCCCTCCGCCGACGGCCGGGCGATCATGTGGACTTCCTCCACCACGCCGTCCAGGGTGTCCATCAGAGAGGGCACCGACACCGACGCCGGCTGTCCGGCGTAGATGTCCCCGGCATAGGCATAGCTGTAATACTGGGTCAGGCGCAGTTTCGTGTCGTCCACCAAAGTGGCAATCACCGCGTCCTCCGCCACCTTGTCCCCGGCCACGTATTTCTTCACGTCTAAGAGCTTTCCCGTGTAGGGGACTTTTACGTCTAAATCCGTACGCTTCGCCTGGGTATCGGACAACTCCTTCTGGGCGTCCGCCAAATCCTCCGCCGCGTCCTTCACCCGGTCCCGGGCGGTGTTCACGGCGTCCTGGGCCCGGGTGACGCCCTGACGGGCGTTGGATACATTCTCCTGGGCGGCGTCCACGTTTTCCAGGGCGGTGTCCACCCCTTCCTCCGCCGACGTGACGTTCTCCTCCGCCGACCGGACCCCTTCCTCCGCGTTGGTGACGGATTCCTGGGCGTCCCGGACGCTGTTCTGGGCGGTGGTGACGGCGTCCCGGGCTCTTGTCACGCCGTCCTCCGCGTCCGTGACGGCCTTGCGGGCCTCCTCCGAGTCCAGAATAAACAGAGGATCCCCGGCGGACACCAGGTCCCCCTCCTCCACGAACAGGTCCTGGATGGTGCCGGGGAAGGACACAATCACCGTCTCACTGTTTTTGGCCCGGGTCATGCCGCTGCCCTCTACCTTTGAGGTAATGGAGCCGTGGGTGACAAAATCCGTCAGGGGCTGGGAACCGCCTCCGCCGCTCCCGCCTCCAAAGGTGCGGAACAAAAACACCCCGATGCCCACAAGAATCACGCCGCCGATGATCAGACGAATGATTCTGCGCCGCTTTTTCCGTTCCGCGGCGGACAGGGGTTTGCGCTGCTTTTTTCGTTTGCCCTCCGGCGGAGGCGTCAGGACCTCAACGGACGGCGTAGAATCTGCCATGGGAAATTCTCCTTTGCTGTGAGACTTGTAAAGCGCGGCCTGCCAAAACGGGGGGTTTCCTTGTGAACGATAAGATTTGCCATCCGCTGCCGTGCCAGCGGCCTAAAATGCGGCAAATCTGAAAGAGCGCGAGTAAAAATAGGAAACCCGGCAGGCGCGCCGTGGGATTCGTACCCTATACAGTAATACACCGCCGCGCCGGATTCAATGACAAATCGGTAACAATTTTGGGAAACATCTCCTAATGCCGGACATATGATAAAACGAAAAAATCCGGCCCGGGGTTTCTCCCGCACCGGATTTCATTGTTCCGTGGAAGTCTCAATCCAACAGAGATTTCAAAATATCCCGGACCTCAGAAATCACCGCCTCAGAGGCCCGATCCTTCCAGTGGGCGTTGCGTGCCCGGAGATCCAGCGCCTTGGCCTGTTCACAGACCACAAATCCAGTGGTATTTCGGCTGCCGCTGTCTAAGGGTACATGGAGAGGGAAGCCGCTGTCAGTACTGGTGATGGGACAAACCATGGTAATGCCGCCCCGGATCAGCGCGTGGGCATCATTACCCCAGACCACCAGGGCGGGACGGCGCTTCGTAATCTCTTTCCCGGCCTGGGGCTCCATATCGATCCATACAATATCCCCCTGCCTGGGCTGGTATTCCTGTGTCACAGCAATTCCTTTCCCACGCGCTCCCCGGTGTCCCACTCCTCCGCCTGATAGTCCCCGGTATATCCGGTAAACCTGTCCTTCAGAGATTTGTATGGGCTTGCGTGGTCCTTTTCTATGACAATAGCGCCTGTTTCATTCACCCGCAGCACAACAGGCTGATGTTCCGCAAAGGATAATTCTTCCAGAAGTTTTTTCGGAAGCCGGACAGCATGACTGTTGCCCAGCGTGAACAGCGTGGTCTGAAACGTCATCACGGTTTTCACCCCTTCCAACGCGGTCAAAAACGGGATATTCAAGGGATATCCGTATCATACCACAGGAAAGCCCCGGGGTCAAGAGAAGTGCCCTCCCCCGGAAAATCCGGGAGAGGACAGGAGTTCTCTATTTATTTTCCTTTCGGCGTTTTTCGCCCTTATGCGTCCCAGGATGCGTCCACGGCGGGGGCCAGGGGCCGGAACGCGGCGTCCAGGGTCAGGAACTTGGCGCTGACAGCTTCCTCCGGCGCGGTGACGGAGGCGCTGTCCGGCGCGTCCAGGGCAGTTTTCGCGTCCAGCGCGACTTTCTGGATGGACAGCATCCGTCCGCCGTCGCCGTAGAAGGCGCACCAGAGGGCGTATGCCTGATCCTCCGGCGGCGTCAGCACCGCCGTTTTCAGGGTGTCCCTGTCGGCGTCCAGAATCGTGACGGCCAGCCCCTCGGGCCGTTCCTCGTCTATGGCAAGATAGACCGTCACGTCCACATCTTCCTCCGGCATATCAAAGGATACCGCGTAGCCGTCCTCTCCGGCGTTGGCATAGGCCTCCACCGGTCCGCCAGAAACCGTCTCGGCCATTATCCGGTCAAAGTGATATCCCGCCACCAGCGGGGCCAAGAAGGACACGGGGTTCCCGGCGGCGGTGACGTAGTTCTCCCCGTACACCAGTTTCTCAATCCCCTCGGCGTCCACGGTGTAGACCGTCAGGGCGGCGGTGTACTGTTCCGGGGTCTCCGCATCGGCGGCATAGAACACACTGACAGTGACATTGTCCTCCGGCATGGGGAAGGACACGATATAGCCGTCTCCATCCGTTTCCAAGGCAAGCTCCACCGTCTCTCCGCCGTCCGTCACGGCCTGCGTAGCCGTCCTCAGAATCCAGAATCCGGAAAGGAACTCCCTCCCCGGCATAGTAATTGTCCAGCGCCGTTCTCTCGTGTTCCCACGGCTCTCCGCCGTCCTCCTGGCGGTACACCACCACCACAGGGGTGTACTGCTTCGGCGCGGGGATAGCCGCAAAGTACCAGTAGATGGTGACGTTGTCCTTGGGCATCGTGAAGGACGCCACATAGCCGTCCTCCGTATCGCCCCAGGTGAAGTCCTCCACCGCCTCTCCGCCGTCCGTCACGGCGTCCACGCTGGACACCCGGCAGTCCGTCTCAAAGTCCACTTCAAATACGGCGTCCTCTCCGGGGGCGTACTCCTTCTCCACCGGCTCCCGGGGCAGAATCATGCCGTCCGCATCCGGCGCGTACACCACCAGCGTGGCCGTATAGGCGTCCGGCTCCGGGGTCTCCTCATCGGCGGCATAGAACACGCTGACGGTGACATTGTCCTCCGGCATGGGGAAGGACACGATATAGCCGTCTCCATCCGTTTCCAAGGCAAGCTCCACCGTCTCTCCGCCGTCCGTCACGGCCTGCCAGAATCCAGAATCTGGAAAGGAACTCCCTCCCCGGCATAGTAATTGTCCAACGCCGTTCTCTCGTGTTCCCACGGCTCCCCGCCATCCTCCTGGCGGTACACCACCACCACAGGGGTGTACTGCTTCGGCTCCGGGGTCTCGTCCGCCTCATAGTACAGGGAAACGGTGACATTCTCCCCCGGCATGAGGAAGGAAGCCGTATAGCCTCCCCCCTCATCCGCGCTCTCCTCCACGCTGACTTCCAGCGCCTGGCCGGATTCCGTCACCGCCTCGGCGGAGGCGTACAGCAGTTTCTCCTCCCCGTCAAATTCCACGTTGGGGAACCAGAAGGACACGGTTTTCTCAGGAGTGAGGCTGGAGAGTTCCCGAGTGGACAGTTCCCTGGTCTCCTCCTCATCCACACGGTAAGTGATCACTTCCGCCGTATACGTCTCCGGATCCGGCTCCTCTCCGCCGCCGTAGAAGATTTTGACGGTAATGTCCTCCTCCGGCATGGTGAAGCTCAGATACAAAAGATTCTCCGTCTCCTCTGTGTCCCCAGGTTTCACTTCCGCCGCCACCGGCTGTCCGGAAGCCGTCTCCGCCTGGGCGGAGGTGAAGGGCAGGCCGCTGTCCTCTACGGCGGGAAGTTCAATGAGGGGAATATTCCGGGCGGGGATGTCGTATTGGATCTCCTCCTGCTCCCCGTCCTTGGGGCAGATCACCACCGTGGCGGTGTAGACGCCCACCACATACTGGCACTGGATCGTGACGTTCTCCTCCGGCATGGTGAAGGAGATCACAGCGCCGTCCTCTCTCTGTTCCACGTCAATGTCAAAGTTGTCTCCCGTGTCCGTAACGTAGGCCCCCGCGTCAAAGAAGAACAATCCATCCTGGATCACAGCGGGCACAGAGAGGGAGACGGGGTCCCCGGCCTCATAGGGCAGCTGTTCCGGATCCTCATGGGCAAATGCGCCGTCCTTGTCCACCCACCAGTTCACCAGGGTGACGATGTAGTGTTCCGGCTGCGGCGTCTCGTCCCCCTTGAGGTAGATCCGCACGGTTACGTCCGTCTCCGGCATGGTAAAGCGGATAACAGTAAACCCGGTCTCCTCCGCGTCCCTGTCCAGCATCAGATCCGCTGCCGCCGGATCGGTCTCATAGCCCGCCAGACGTGCCGCGTCCGCGTCGGGGACGCCCAGGATCACGGGCTTGTTTTCCTCAATTTCCAAATCGTAAGACTTGTCCCTATCCAGGGTATCTCCCGCCTCGGTGCGGGTGTAGTACTCCACAAACACCGTGTGTTTCTCCGGCTCCGGTTCCGGAGGGGTGTTGTCCTGATAGTACAGGGTCAGCGTCACGTCCGCGTCGGGCATTGTAAAGGTATAGACCCCGGAGGCGTCCAGATCCGTCTCCTCCCCGTCCCGGAGGAAGCGGAAGCCCTCTTTCAGGTACTCTCCCGGCACCGTGACGCTGGCCTCTGTCTCCGCGTCAAAGGTGGACACGGAGGTGAACTTTTCCTGGTCCTCCCCTGTCTCCGTCTCACGGTACACCGTTAAGGTCACCGTATGGGTTTTGGGGGCGGGGATCTCATCCGGGGCAAAGGTCACGTCGATGTTGATGGCGCTCTCCGGCATGGTAAAGGTAATCGTATAGCCCCTGTCGTCCTGATCCCGGGCGGCCACCACCACCGGGTCCGTCTCCACGGACTGGATATGGCTCCCTTCCAGGAAGGGGATCCGCAGCGTCACGGCGCTGCCGGACAGGTACTCATTGCTCTCACTGGTCCAGTGATTCTCCCTGCCATCCTTGTCCAGATAGTGGACCGTCAATGCGGCGGTAAAGTTCTTCGGCTCCGTCAGATCTTCCTGGGAGGGAGAGAGAATGCTCCCGTCCCCATAGCTGCTCTCCACATTGGTATAGTACACCGTGACGGACTTGTTCCCCTCGTCCCGGAAGGAGATGGAATAGCCGTCATACTCCGGCAGCGGTGTGACGCCCTTGAGGAACAGATGGTCCGGATAGCCGGTGGCGTAGGAGATGCTGGTGCGTCCGCCGCCCAGGTCGATTTTCTCATAACCGTCGCAGTTGGTGATATCCGCCAGATACCATTTGCCGTTGAACAGCACGTGGTTCCACATATGGGGTCCGGAACTGTTGGAGGTGGTCAGATCTCCCTCCACCAGGTGGCACTCCGTGTCCCCCTCAAAGTCCGTCAGATCACACAGGTACTTGAAGGCCTTGGCGTAGCCCTCACAGACCACGTTGGTGTCCGGGTCCCCGTCGAACACGTAGATCAGCTGCCAGGGGTTTCCAAAAGCCATACTGACATCGGATGCGGCATCGTAGTTATACTCCACCCGGTTCTCGATTTCCATTTTATAGGCCCAGAGCAGGTCATAATCCGGCAGCCCCGCGTAGTTGTTCACAATGCCCTGGGCCACGTCGGCGGTCCGCGCCGCGGCCTGGGCCAGTTCAGCGTTGACGGTGTACAAGGGTTCCTCCGCCTCCGGGTCTAAATAGTCCTCCGACACGCACAGAGCCACAGAGCCGCTGGCAAAGCGGGTGTCGGAGATGGAAACCTCTTGCAAGCCCACGCCGCTGGTCTTGTCATACCAGTACAGCGCATAGGGGAAGTCGTCCATCAGGGCGCTCATGACGGCTCTCAGATTCAAGTTTCCCCGGAGATCGCTGGCGGCGAAGGGGGGATCAAAGCTGTCGAAGGTTCTGCCTTCCAGTTCAATCTTGGTGGAAGAGCGATCCCCGGCGGCGATCTGGGCGATGGCGGGGACCAGCAGGTTGTAGAAGGCCCGGTTGACCCCTTCCAGGTAGGAGCCAGAGCTTCCCTGCAAGACCGCTCCCCGTCCGCTGAGGGATTCCAGCCAGCCCAGGAACAGATCCTCCCCGGGGTCCGCCTGTACGCCGCCGGAAGCCGCTTCCAAGGGCTGGAGGTCCTCCGGCTCCTCCGCCCGGGCGGGTGCCGCTCCCAGCAGCATGGCGGCGCACAGCGCAATGCTGATGAGCCTGCGTTTCATAATTTTTCCTCCTTTTCGGTTTTACGCGCACTCCCTCCCCGGGCGGGGAGGGAGTGTAAGTAAAGATATGTGTTTCCAACCCCTTCCGGCGGTGCCGGAAGGAGGGGGAAAGCAAAAAGAAAGCAAATTGTAAGAATCGAGCCTGTGTGCGCCGGACCGCTTAATCCTCCGCAAGTCCCGCGGTAATGAGGGCCATGGAGTAGACCTCCTGGCCGTTGCAGCCCCGGGACAGGTCGTTGATGGGGGCGTTGAGGCCCTGAAGGATGGGGCCGTAGGCGTCGAAATTGCCCAGGCGCTGGGCGATCTTGTAGCCGATGTTTCCGGCGTTGATGTCGGGGAAAATAAAGGTGTTGGCGTGGCCGGCCACGGGGGAGTCGGGGCACTTGGTCCGGGCCACCCGGGGGGACACGGCGGCGTCGAACTGCAGCTCGCCCTCCATGGGGGTGTCGGGCATCAGGGCCTGGGCCTTCTTGCAGGCGTTGCGCATCATGTCCACGTCCTCGCCCTTGCCGGAACCCAGGGTGGAGTAGCTCAGGAAGGCCACCTTCGGGTCCACGCCAAAGAGCCGGGCGGTCTTGGCGGTCTCCATGGCGATCTCCACCAGTTGGTCCTCATTGGGCTTGATGTTGATGGCGCAGTCCGCCATGGCCAGGACCTCCCGGTCGCCGGTGGCGGAGGAACGGACCAGAATGAAGCAGGAGGAGACGATCTTGTTGCCGGGTTTCGTCTTGACCAGCTGCAGCGCGGGGCGGACGGTATCGGCGGTGGAGTAGGTGGCGCCGCCCAGCAGGGCGTCGGCGCAGCCCATGGCCACCAGCATGGTGCCGAAGTAGTTGGCGTGGCGCAGGGCGTCCCGGCACTGGTCCTCGGTCATCTTGCCCTTGCGCAGTTCCACCATGAGCTTGACCATGTCGTCCATCTTGGGATAGTTGTTGGGATCCCGGATGTCGGCCCCCCGGATGTTGAAGCCGGCCTCTTCCGCGGCGGCGGCGATCTCGTCGGGGTTGCCCACCAGCATGGGGGTCAGGAAGGTACCGGACAGCAGCCGGGCAGAGGCCTCCAGGATTCTGGGGTCCGTGCCCTCCGTGAAAACGATGCGGCGGGGATGGGCTTTCAGCTTTTTGATTAGGAATTCAAACATGGGGCGTTCCTCCTCATCACAATGCTATGAGCATATTATACAACTTCGGAAAGATCCGGTCAATCTTTTTTTCCCGGTTTCGGCGGATTTTTCCTCTCCCCACGCCGTCAGCGCCCCGGTTCCGGCCAAATTCCCCCGGCTCTTTTCACAAACCTGTTACAAACCAGTTGACAAACCCACAAAAAGCTGGTATACTCACTCAGACACGGATGAATTCCCCGCGCTCTCTCCGGTTTCCGGCTGTCCCCTTTGGCAGGCGCATGAGTTGCGGGCATACGCAGGTGTAGCACAATGGTCAGGGCACCAGCCTTCCAAGCTGGGGATGCGAGTTCGATTCTCGTCACCTGCTCCAAGGCCCCCTTCATTTGCGCCAGTAGCTCATCTGGATAGAGCAACTGCCTTCTAAGCAGTAGGTAGGGGGTTCGAGTCCCTTCTGGCGTACCAGTTTCCCTTCGGTTTCCCGGCCCCAAGGCGGCCCGGTATGGTGGGTGTAGTTCAATTGGCAGAGCACCGGATTGTGGTTCCGGGCGTTGTGGGTTCAAGTCCCATCACCCACCCCATTTTTTCTCCCGGGGGATTCGCTGTCTGGATCCCCCGCTTTCTATTGGGGCGTAGCCAAGTGGTAAGGCAAGGGACTTTGACTCCCTCATCCGCTGGTTCAAGTCCAGCCGTCCCAGCCAGACCCCTCCCGTCCCTCCTTCCGGGCCGGTGTCCATACAGTTCCACATCCGCGAGAGTCATCACAATCGATCCGGTAGCTCAGCAGGCAGAGCAACTGCCTTTTAAGCAGTGGGTCCGGGGTTCGAATCCCCGCCGGATCACCAGAAAACGTTCCCGCAAGGCGCAAAAGCGGCGCTTTGCCGGAACGTTTTTATTTGTGTGTACTTTCTTGTGTTGAACTGAGATCCTGCCCAAAGCCAGCCCTTTTCGGAGTGCGTACAGGTCAAAATACAGGTCAGACCGACGGAGCGGAAATAGAACTTTCTCCCCTTCTGCGGCTTTTGCGCTTATTCGTAGGCAAGCAAGGTTTCGGGATATCCTTTCCACCGAAACGCTTGTCAGGGGGCACCCCTGAAACCCCGGACCGGACACTTTCGCGTCCGGCCGAACGTGCCGTATACGGCGCGGCTTGCGCACGGAAACCGTACGCCTTATGATAAACGGCGGTCCAGCTTATGCCGGACCACCGTTTGTTGCCATAGGGTTGATTGTCACTTTTTTCGTGGGCCGTCCTCCGGTTTTCCGCTCCTCCTCCCGGACAAAGCCCCGCTCTATGAGGATTTGGAAGGATGGCTGCATCTGGTCCACGGTCCGAAACTTGCCCTTGCAGAGATTGAATAAGTCCCGCTTGCTCAATTCTGACTTTCCACTCTCTGTAATCCGCCGCCACAGATACTTTGCGTCCTCATAACTCTCACTGGCTCCCATGACCTTGTATACCGCCTCCGCGTTCGCCGCCAGAAACTCCACAATCTTCACAGCGGCGCTCATCGTTTCCCCGGAGACGGGCAACCGAACGACTGCGCCGGGTTCCCTTTGCACGGTTCCCGCGTGTATCAGCGCGGCGATTCTGACACAGGCCCCCACCAGTTTCCCGCCCCAGTCCCGCATGAACTCCCATTCCGTTCCCAGCAGTTTTTCGATTTGAGACTGATAGTCTATGCGGATCATGTCCGCTTCGTCAGACAGGCGGATCATTCCACGCCCTGTATCTTCCAGTATCTGGCGGACAAACCGATAGTAATTTGCCTTTACGCCAGGGGGGATGGGAGGCGGGTCAACTTTCCGCCGTCCCACTTTGGAGCGGCACATGGCATACAGGAACCGCCCGCACATCCCTTTCCCCTTCAAAGTCGCATTCCCCATCAGGCCGGACAGCACTATCGGCTGAACTGTCAGGAGCATGGTCAGACGCGGCTTTGGGATGTAGTTGGAGTTCCGGGTGATACCCTTAACTTTTCCTGAATTGTACCCGCACTGTCATAAGTCTGCGATTATAGAGTCAATTTCAGACTGTTCAATACCGCATGAGGAAAGAATGTCAATT
>CAJOHW010000032.1:0-19155 GCA_905234565.1 uncultured Oscillibacter sp.
ATATCGCCGCCACATCCGCGCAGGCCATTTCCGCCGCTTTAGGGCGCAAGAGCGAAGAATTGTTTACCTTCCATGACTGCGGGACTCTCTCCAACAAAACCGTATTGGAATATCACCGCCTGATCCGGACCATTTTGGGACAAGCGGAAAAGGAAATGCTGATTCCCTACAATCCCGCCGCCAAAGCCACACTCCCAAAAGCAGTTCCCCATGAGGCGGAGTGTTTTCAGTCGGACACCATGGCAAAGATCCTGGATGCCCTGCAAACGGAACCGCTGAAATGGCAGGTGATGGTTCATCTGCTGATGATAACCGGCTGCCGCCGTGGGGAAATTGTGGGGCTGAAATGGGAAAAGATCGATTTCAAGGGCAATCGTGTTCTGATCGATTCAGCGCTCCTGTACACGGCGAAAAGCGGAATATACGAAGGGGATACCAAAACCAGCCAATCCCGGACCATTGCCCTGCCAGAGGAGACAATGAACCTCCTACCGGAATACCGACAGGAATATGACGCGCTCCGGCTTGTCAATGGGGACCGCTGGAACGATACCGGATATCTGTTTGTCCGGGACGATGGACGGCCTATCTCCCCGGATAGTATCACAGCATGGCTCCGCAAGTTCTCCCAGCGTCACAATCTCCCCCATATCCATCCTCATACCTTCCGGCACACGGCGGCCTCCGTCCTGATTGCCAGCGGCCAGGATATTGTCTCCGTGTCTAAGCGCATGGGGCACGCGAAAGTATCCACCACCACAGACATTTACAGCCATCTCCTTCAAGAGGCGGACACCGCCGCCGCCGACTGTCTCACGGAGGTTCTTTTGAGGGGAAACCAGCCGTGAGAAAGACAAAAAGCCGCCCGGCGCGGGCGGTCAGAGCGGACGATTTTGAGGGAGTGTGCGCCAAATGTGCGCTAAATCCGGGAAGGAGGCTTTCTTATCTGTCTGAAAGATCACAAAAAGTCCCGATTTCTCACGAAATCGGGGCTTTTTCATGGTTGCGGAGGGGAGACTTGAACTCCCGACCTCCGGGTTATGAGCCCGACGAGCTACCAACTGCTCTACTCCGCGATACAGATTTCTAATTCCAAACAACTGGTGCCGATGACCGGACTTGAACCGGTACAGTATCACTACTGGAAGATTTTAAGTCTTCTGTGTCTACCATTCCACCACACCGGCTTTTTTCTATTATATCCATTTCCGGCGAAATTGTCAACGGGGAATTGCATTTTCGTGATTTTGCACAAAATCACCTCACTTACACCGGATCCAATCTGCCGGGACAGCGAAATGTGTGTTTCTCCCGCCGGGTTTCTTGTATGATTTCCCGCAAACCGGGCATACTCTCCCCAAATTCCAAATTTTTGAGGAGGGTCTGCATGGATCATAAGAAACGGTCCGCGTCCAGCGCCGGGCTGTACGGGGCCATTGCGGTGTGTGTATTGGCGGCAGGCATCGGCACGTGGCAGCTGCTCCACCGGGAGACTGCCCCGACGGGTCCGGCTGCGGTATCCGGTCCGGCCCGGATTGAGGCGGCGTCTAACCCGGAACTGGAACCGGAGGCGGAGGCGGAGGCCGCCGCCAAACCCAGCGCCCCGCGTACAACCCCCCAGACACCGGACAGCGCCCAGCCGTCCAAGACGGATCCGGCGCAGCCCAGTGCCCCCGCGGACACAAGCAAGGCGGACAGCGCCGCCAGTCCTGACAGCGCCAGCGGCGGCAAAACCAACACCAGTACCAACACCCCCAATTCCGCCAACAGCAGAACCAGCGGTTCCGCGAATTCCACAAATTCCACCGGTTCCGGGAAGTCTGACGCACCCGCCAAAACGTCCTCCGGTTCCGGAACGGCCACAACTCCCGCCCCGGCGGCGGCACCCGCGCCGTCCAACGACACCGCCGCTGTGACGGAGGCGGCCATGTCCCTGCCCGTGGACGGGGAGACGGTGACGGTGTTTGCCATGGACCGCCTGCTGTACAACGAGACGTTAGGGGACTGGCGGACCCATGACGGCATAGACATCGCGGCGGATCCGGGGACGGCGGTGCTGGCGGCGGCGGACGGCATGGTGGAGTCCGTGAAGGAGGACGCCATGATGGGCACCACGGTGACGGTCCGGCACGAAGGGGACTTGGAGACGGTGTACGCCTGTTTGGAGAGCGGCCCGGAGGTGGAGGCCGGGGAACAGGTCTTTGCCGGACAGGTCCTGGGCTATGTGGGCAGCGGCGCCGGGGCGGAGGCGTCCCTGGTCCCCCACCTGCACTTCTCCGTGCTGGACGAGGGGGCGGCGGTGGATCCGGAGGACTATTTCCGGCCCTAAACAAAATCAAATTCCCCGGGAATATGATTCCCGGGGGTTTTTTACTGGCGCTCTGTCAGATGACCACAGTTCGAGTATCCCATTTTTCCCAAAAACCCTTGAATCCATTGCCGCCGGGACTGGAAAACAGGATGGAAATGTGGTAGGATAGAGCATTCCATACGGAAACGCGCATAGGGTTGGACCGGGAGAGGAGGCGGAAGCCATGCAGGAAAGGGAAAACCGTCCCTCAGACCGCCGCACCGTCCGCCGGAACTGCCGCCGGCCAGGCTGCCGCCGGCCAGGCTGCCGCCGGCCAGGCCGCCGCCGGCCAGGCCGCCGCCGAAAGGCGCGGCAGCGGGCACGATGGAAACGGCTGGCTCTGTCCCTGCTCCGGACCGCCCTGATGGTCTGCGCCCTGGTCCTGTTCTTCCGCTGGGAGAACACCGCCCTGCAAGTCACCACCTGGGAGGCGTCCTTTGCCAATTTGCCGGAGGGCTTTGACGGGTGCCGGATCGTGGTCCTCAGCGACCTCCACGGGGCCTCCTTTGGCCGGGACGGCATGGCCCTGTACCGGAAAGTGAAAACGCTGAACCCGGATTACATCTTCTTCTTAGGGGATTTGGAAGATTCCATCCGGGGCCCCGCGGAGGGGTACGGGGAGACCGTGGCGGAGGAACTGTCCGCCCTTGCCCCGGCGTACTACATCACGGGGAATCACGAGTGGGCCATCGGCGGGGTACCGGAGCTGAAAGCCCGGCTCATGGCCCACGGCTTTACGGTGCTGGACAACCGGTCCGTGCCTTTGGAGCGGAACGGGGACCGGATTGTGCTCTGCGGCATCGACGACCCCAACGGCAACCGGGACCAGAAGTCCCCGGAGGCGGTGGCGGCGGAAGTGCGGGAAATCTACGGGGACGCCTTCTGGCTGCTTCTGGCCCACCGGAACGACCGCTTCCCCACGGAGTACGCCGCTTTAGGGGCGGATCTGACGTTGTCGGGCCACGCCCACGGAGGGCTTATCCGCCTGCCCTTCACCGACGGGCTTATTGGCTCCAACCGGACCTGGTTCCCCTCCTGGACCGCCGGGTTCTATGAATTTGAAGGGGCCTGGCTGTTCGTCACCCGGGGGCTGGGGAACTCCGGAAACACCTTCCGCCTGTTCAACCGCCCGGAAATCGCGGTTTTGACCCTGCAAGTCCTGGGCGGACGGCCAGTCCTGGGCGGACCGCCAGTCCTGGGCGGACCGCCAGATCCCATACAAGGCAAGAGGGATGACCCATGAGAGAATTTCACGCGGGAAGCACGGACATCGCGGTAATTGGCGCGGGGCACGCGGGTATTGAGGCGGCCTTGGCGTCGGCGCGCCTGGGGCTAAACACCCTGGTCCTGACAGTACAGTTGGACGCCGTGGGGAATATGCCCTGCAACCCCGCCATCGGCGGCACGGGAAAGGGCCATTTGGTCCGGGAACTGGACGCCTTGGGCGGCGAAATGGCCAAGGCGGCGGACGAGTGCTGCATCCAGTACCGTCTCTTAAACCGGGGAAAGGGTCCGGCGGTGTGGAGCCTCCGGGCCCAGGCGGATAGACGGCGGTATCAGGAGCGCATGAAACACACCTTAGAACAGCAGAGGGGGCTGTCCGTACGGCAGGGAGAGGCGGTGGACCTGCGCCGGGAGGCTGACGGCAGTTACACCGTGGTGCTGTCCACCGGGGCGGCCTTCCACGCGAAAGCCGTGATTTTAGCCACCGGCACCTATTTGGGGGGCCGGGTGGTCATTGGGGACTGGACGGAGTCCTCCGGTCCGGACGGAATGCACCCGTCCAACGCCCTGTCGGAGGCTCTGCGGCGTCTGGGCCTGCCTCTGCGGCGGTTCAAAACCGGAACCCCGCCCCGGATTCACCGGAGAAGCGTGGACTTCTCCAAACTGGAAATCCAGCCCGGGGACGCCCTGCCCATCCCCTTCTCCTATGCCACCAAAACCCCCCCGGAGAACCGGGCGGTGTGCTATCTGGCCTGGACCACGGCGGAAACACAGAAAATCGTAGAGGCCAATCTGGACCGCTCCCCCCTGTACAGCGGCGTCATCCAGGGCACCGGGCCCAGGTACTGCCCCTCTTTTGAGACAAAGGTAGTGCGGTTCCCGGACAAGCGGCGGCACCAGCTCTTTTTGGAGCCTATGGGCCTGCACACTGAGGAACTGTACGTCCAGGGCTTCTCCTCCTCCATGCCGGAGGAGGTGCAGGTGCAAATGCTTCACAGCGTCCCGGGACTGGAACACGCGGAGATCACCCGTCCCGCCTACGCCATTGAGTACGACTGCATTGACCCCTTAGCCCTGTCCGCCGCCCTGGAAGTGAAGGCCCTGCCGGGGCTTTACGGCGCGGGGCAGTTCAACGGGTCCTCCGGCTATGAGGAGGCGGCGGTCCAGGGCTTTATGGCGGGGGTCAACGCCGCCCGGAAGCTGAGGGGGGAACCGCCCTTCCTTCTCTCCCGGGGGGAGAGCTACATTGGGGCCCTCATTGACGACTTGGTGACCCGGGGGACGGAGGAACCCTACCGCATGATGACCTCCCGCAGCGAATACCGGCTTCTGCTCCGGCAGGACAACGCGGATCTGCGCCTGACGGCCCGGGGGCATGAGATTGGCCTGGTGAGCCGGGAGCGGCTTCAGGAGGTACAGGAGAAGTACGCCCGGGTGGAGGCGGAGATCCGCCGTCTGGAACACACCGGAACCGCGCCGTCGGAGGCACTGCGCGCAATGTTAGAGGAAAAACACTCCGGCGGGGCGGCGGAGGGCAGTTCCCTGTTGGCGCTTCTGCGGCGTCCCCGGGTGGGGTACGAGGACCTGGCCCCCTTCGACCCGGACCGGCCCCCCCTCCCGGCGGACGTGCGGGAACAGGTGGAGATCTCTGTCAAGTATGAGGGCTATATCCGCCGCCAGGAGCGGCAGGTCCGGGAGTTCCGCCGCATGGAGCACCGCCTGCTGCCGGAGGACTGGGATTACGCCTCCATGGACAACTTACGGTTAGAAGCCCGGGAGAAGCTGTCGGCGGTCCGGCCCCGGAGTTTGGGACAGGCCGCCCGGATCTCCGGCGTCTCCCCGGCGGACATTGCCGCCCTGGCGGCAAGATTGGAGCAGACACACAAGGGAAAGGAACGAGGCGTATGAGGCGGTTTTTGGCGATACTGGTGTGCAAGCTGGCCCGGTGGCTGGGAAAGCGGATAGGCAAGGGCAGTTCCCTGCCGGGGAAGCTGGCCTTAAAGGTGTGCCCGGACATTCTCTCCCGGGTCCGCCTGCCGGACACCATCCTGGCTGTCACCGGGTCCAACGGCAAGACCTCCACTGTGGAGATGATCGCGGCGGTCCTCCGCTCGGACGGCCGGGACGTGGCCTGGAACGCGGAGGGGTCCAACCAGATTGAGGGCGTTGCCACCCTGATTCTCTCCCGGGCGGATTTTCACGGCCGGGTCCGGGGGGACGTGCTGCTGCTGGAATCCGACGAGCGTTACGCCGCCCGGACCTTCCGCTGCTTCCACCCCACCCACTTTGTCATCACCAACCTGTACCGGGACCAGCTGACCCGGAACGGGCACCCGGAGTCCGTGTACGACGCCCTGGTCCCCGCCCTCTCTTCCGGAACGGAACTGGTGTTAAACGCCGACGATCCCTTAGTGTCCTGCTTCGCCCGGGGACGCCAACACGTCGCCTGGTTCGGCCTGGACCGCTGTGCCTTCTCCACGGACCAGCCCTCCGGCGTCTATCACGACGGGGCCTACTGCCCCCTGTGCGGACACCCCATGGCGTACCAGTACGCCCACTACAACCACATCGGATCTTATACCTGCCCCAACTGCGGACATCACCGCCAGACGCCAAAGTACGCCGCCACGGCGGACCTGGACCGGGGAATCTTAGAAATCGACGGCTCCCCCGCCATTCCCTTGGCCTTCCGCAGCATTTACAACGTGTACAATCTCCTGGCGGCGGACACGGTGTGCCGCCTGTGCGGGGTGGACCCGGACACCGCCGCCCGGACTTTGGGGGACTACGTGCTGAAAAACGGACGGGTCAAGACCTTCCGCTTAGGTTCCGTCCACGGGACGCTGCTCACCAGCAAGCATGAGAACTCCATTGCCTACGACACCAATCTGCGCTATTTGGCGGCCTTAGACGCCCCCTGTACGGTGCTGGTGATTGTGGACGCCGTCAGCCGGAAGTACTTTACCAGTGAGACCAGCTGGCTGTGGGACATTGACTTCGACCTATTGAACCAGCCCCACATCCGGGAAGTGGTGCTGTCGGGGCGGTACTGCAACGACTTGGCGGAGCGGTTTTCCTACACGGCCCTGCCCCCGGAGAAGTGGCGGGTGGTGGAGGACATCGGCGGCGCGGCGGCGGAACTGGGACGGTCAGACCGGGAAAATTCGGAAAATCCGGGGGAACTGTACGTGGTGACCTGCTTTTCCGACCGGGACAAGTTCCTGTGCCTGACAGAACAGGAGGGATAAGGCATGGACTTCCATCTCTTGCACTTCTATCCGGATCTCATGAACCTGTACGGCAGTTACGCCAATGTGCGGGTGCTGGGGCGGCTGCTGGAACGCTTAGGCCATACCGTGACGGTGGAGGCGGTTACGCCGGGACAGGAAACCGATCTCTCCCAGCTTTCCGGGGCGGATTTTCTCTACATGGGGGCCGGGACGGAGCGCCGGGCCCGCTTTGCCATGGAGGACTGGGGGCGGTACGGCGAAGGGATCCGGTCCCTGGCGGAGGACGGCGTCCCCATGCTCTACGCCGGCACCGCCATGGAACTGCTGGGGGAATCCGTCACCACGGCGGAGGGAGGGCGCTATGAGGGGATAGCCCTTGCGTCCTTTGCGACGGTCCAGGAGAGGGGCCGCCGGGTAGGGGACGTGCTGGGGCATACGGACCTGTTTCCGGAGCCCCTTGTGGGCTTTTTGAACAAGAGCGGCGTCATTCGCGGCATCGACACCCCTCTGCTCACGTCCCTGGACCGGGGCTATGGCAACGAATCGGACCGGGGACCGGAGGGGTTCCACCGCTGGAACGTGTTCGCCTCCGAACTGACGGGGCCGATTCTGGTGAAGAACCCCCGGCTGCTGGAAGTGATTGCCGGGGAGATGTTGAAGCGGCGGGGGATATCGCTGCCGGAGGCGTGGCCCGTGGACACTTGGGCGCAGAAGGGCTACGCGGTAACGGTGAGGGAGCTGGGGGGCGTGTAAAACCCTCATCCGCCGTCTTTGCCACTTGTCGTCTCCCACCATTTGACAGCCGCGCCGTGATTTGCTATGATAGGGGAACGTGAAACACTTTCCCCCGGAAACGTCTGCCCGAAAGGAGGGAGCGCCTTGGACCAGCCCTTTTCGTTTCTGACCGTGGCCTTTTTCACCAAAGCGGAGATCTTCCCCGGAAGCATCGGCACCTTCCGCTACCGGTTCCAGCGCTTCTCCTGGCCCGGGAAGGAGGACGCCCGGATTCAGGCCTGGGTCTATGAGAACGTGTGCTTTGAACTGGCTCAGGACGCCGTGACAGAGACCTTTCCCTGGACGGAAGCGGGGGTGGAGGCGCTGAAAGCCTGGCTGGAGGACCAGCTGCGCCGGCGTGGGTCGGAACCCTACCGGGTGCCCTACCCGGGAAAGGGCGGGAAGGAGGAAGCATGAGCGATTTGAACGGCCTGATGAAGAGCTTGGACGAGATACAGGGAGAGATCGAGGCCATGGACGCCCAGGCACGGGTCCGGACAAGAGAGCGGCGGGCGGAGAACCGCCGGAAAGAGCGGGCCCGCCTGTTCCGCCAGCGGGTGGCCATTACCACCTCCGTGACGGCCATTATGATTGTGGTGCTGTCCGTGTCCGCCAGCGTCAAGGAGCGAAGGACCAATGCCTCCCAGACGCCGGACACCGCCCTCAGCGCCTTCTCCGCCGGAACGGCGGAAGAATCCACGGAGACGCCGGAGGCCCTGGACGCCGCCGTTCCCGAACCGGAACCGGAAGATCCAACCGCCCCGGAAACAGCGCCTGCTGTCCCGGAGAACCAGCCGGAGACGAAGATTGCCCCAGATCCGGACGCGGATCCGGAGGTCCTTCCCAGTCCCCCGGCGGTGCAGGAACCGCTCTTTCGCACGGTGGAGACAAAACAGACCATCCACATCCCGGAGAACACGGAGGAGTTCCAGCTGGACAGCGCCTATGCCGTGGTGGTTGACGCCGCCACGGGGGAGATCGTGGTGGCCCGAAACACCTGGTACGTGATTCCCCCGGCGTCCATGACGAAGGTACTGACCCTTTTGGTGGCGGTGGAACACATCGACGCCTTGGACGATACTTACACCATCCGCAAAGAGGTGACGGACTACTGCTGGCGGCACAACTGCAGTGTGGCGGGATTTCTGGCGGAGGAGACGGTGAGCGTACGGGATCTTCTCTACGGGTGCATTCTCCCCTCCGGGGCCGACGCCGCCATTTCGCTTGCGGAATACGCCGCCGGGTCCGAGGAGGCCTTTGTGGGGTGGATGAACGAGAAGATCGCCGCCCTGGGCCTGTCCGCCACCGCCCACTTTACCAACGTGGTGGGGCTGTACGACGAGAACCACGCCTGTACCGTCCGGGACATGGCGGTGATGATGCGGGCGGCTATGGACAATCCCCTATGCCGGGAGGTTTTAGACGCCCGGACCTGGCGCACCAGTCCCACGGAGCAGCACCCGGAGGGGATTCTGCTTTCCAACTGGTTCCTGCGGCGGATTGAGGACCGCTTCACGGACAGCCGCCTCAGCATTCACGGCGGAAAAACCGGGTATGTGACCCAGTCCGGCTCCTGCGCCGTCAGCTACGCCTCCCGGTCCGACGGGAAGAACTTCATCTGCGTCACCGCCAAGGCCCCCGGCAGCTGGAAGGTGATCTATGACCATACGAAACTGTATCAGACGTACTGCTCTTGAATCACACACCCGCCCTGCGTAGTAGGGGGCGGGTGTTTCGCGCCGCTTTCGCTGCCGTCGCTTAAAACTTCGGAGACGAACCGCTTATAGAGCGCGTTGGCCGTCCGCCAAGGACAAAAGTCCCGGGGAATTGCGGAAAAATGGTTGTGTTATTTTGGGTTTTATGGTATACTGGATAGACTTATGATATCCATCGGCGGCTTGTCCAGATTTTGTCTGTGGAAACGCCGGTTTCCCCTGAAAGGGCGCTGAAAAGAGGAAAGAGAGGTGCTTTTGTGAACTCCGTCGCGGACGTGTGGCAGAACGTGCTGGACCGGATGGGCAGCGACCTGTCCCAGACCACCATCACCACCTGGTTTGACGAATTGGAGCCCGTGGAGATCCAGGGCAATGTGCTGATCCTCCACTGCGGCAACAGCTTCAAGCGGGGCTATATCGAGTCCCTGTTTATGAAGAACATCAAAGAGGCCCTGCTGGACCTGTTCTCCACGGACTTCCAGGTGGAGATCCTGGACGACGAGGCCATGGCCAAGCGGAGCGACGCCGCCCGGCCCGCCAGCCGGTTTTCTACCGACAACTTCACCTTTGAGAATTTCGTGGTGGGGCCGTCCAATAAGCTGGCCTACGCCGCTTCTATGAACGTGGCCCATATGCCCGCCGCCAACTATAACCCCCTCCTCATCTACGGGGACTCCGGCCTGGGCAAAACCCACCTCATCCACGCCATCGCCAACGTCATCCGCACGAAATACCCCAATATGCGCACCGCCTACACCAAGGGCGACGATATGGCCAACGAACTCATTGACGCCATTCAAGAGGGCCGTCAGGCCACCGCCGGGGTCCGGGAGAAGTACCGCAAGGCCGATGTACTGCTGGTGGACGATGTGCAGTTCATCGCCGGGAAGAAGCAGACCCAGGAGGAATTCTTCCACACCTTCAACACCCTCTATGAATCCGGACGGCAAATCGTCCTGACCTCCGACCGTCCCCCCCACGAGATCACCATGCTGGAGGACCGTCTGCGGACCCGGTTCGAGTGGGGCCTGCTGGTGGACGTGGAGCCGCCGGATTACGAGACCCGCATGGCGATTCTGCGGTCCAAGGCGGCGAGCCTGGGCATCCCCATGCCGGACACCGTGTCCTCCTATATCGCCGAAAACGTCACCGCCAACGTCCGGCAGCTGGAAGGGACCTTGAACAAGGTCCAGGCCTACAAGGACCTTTTGCAAAACGACCCGGACAAGGCCACGGTGAAGCGGGCCATGAAGGACATCTTCAAAACCGTCACGGAGTACATCCCCGCGCCGGAGGCCATTTTGGACTACGTGGGGAAGTACTACGACGTGGACCCGGAGATCATCCGGGGCCAGCAGCGAAGCCGTGCCGCCACCGCCGCCCGCCAGGTGGCCATGTACCTGATCCGGTCCATGACGAACCTGTCCCAGGACGAGATCGGGGCCCTGTTCGGCGGCCGGGACCATACAACCGTCATCTACTCCCTGCGCCAGATCGACACGAAGATGAAAAAGGACCCGGCCTTCGCGGAGACCGTGAAGGAAATCAAGACCAACATCAGCTCCAGCCGGTAACCATTCCTTGATTTCAAGGGAGTTGTATCCCCATTCTTTCCGAATTCCCTGTGGAAACGCGCCTGAGAAAGCGGCGTCTTTTTTTCCACTTCCCATGTGGAAAACAGAAAAACAACCTGTGGAAAACCGGCGGCCATTTTCGTTTTCCACATTTTCCACATTTTTTCCACAGCCCTGTGTGGAACCCGTACCCTTACGGCCCCAACGGCTTCCGGGATCTTTCCACAATTTTTCCGCCTACTGCGGCTGCTGCTAAAATAGATCTTGTTTTTTCCCTAAAAAAGCGAACTTCCGCCCATCTTCCCTCCTCTCCAACGTCCCCGCGAACTTTTACAAATGCGGTTTGCCGGGCAGTTGTACGGAAGTTGGATAAAAATTCCCTGTGGAAATTTCCCGCCCAATCAGCCCATAAGAAGGAGGAACTGCGCGTGATTGCCTTTACCTGTGAAAAAGTCCTGCTGCAAAACGCGGCGGCAGTGGCCAGCCGGGCCGTATCGCCGAAAAGCTCCATCCCCGCCCTGGAGGGACTGCTGATCCAGGCCGGAGAGGAAGGCGTCACCGTGTCCGGCTACAATATGTCCACGGGGATCCGGTCCGTGCTGGACGCGGCGGTGTCAGATTACGGCAGCGTCGTGGTCCACGCCCGGCTCTTTGGAGACATCCTCCGCCGGATGCTGGACGACATCGTGGCCGTTCAGGTAGACGAGAGCCTGCTGGTCCACTTGCAGTGCGGGGACTCCCACTTCGACATCGCCGGCATCGACGCCAAGGACTTCCCGGATCTGCCTGTGGTGGAGGAGGAGTTCTCCGTGTCCCTGCGCCAGGACCTGTTCCGGGACATGATCGAACAGTGCGCCTTCTGCGTGTCCACCAACGAAAGCCGCCCGGTCCACACCGGGGCGTTGTTCGAGATCGCCGGAGAGGAACTGGTCATGGTAGCGGTGGACGGGTTCCGTCTGGCCATCCGGAGAGAAAAACTGGACCGTCCGGCGGGGACCTTCTCCTTCGTGGCCCCGGGAGCCGCCCTGAACGAGGTCAAGGGCATCTGCGGACCCACAGAAGACCCCGCCGTGGTCACCCTGGGGAAACAGCATATCCTCTTTGAGGTGGGGACCACGGAGCTGATCTGCCGCCGCTTAGAGGGAGAATTCTTAGACTACCGCAGCGCCGTGCCCCGGAACCAGCCCATCCGCCTGACCGCCGGAAAGCGGGAACTGATCGACAGCATTGAGCGGGTCAGCGTGGTGATTTCGGAGAAGGCCAAGGGCCCGGTGCGGTGCCTCTTTGAGGACAACCGGGTGCTTTTGAGCGCCAAAACCGTCAACGGGGAGGCAAAGGACGTGTGCCGCTTGGAGGGGGACGGGGAGGATTTGGAGATCGGCTTTAACAACCGCTATCTCTTAGACGCCCTGCGCTATGCCCCGGCGGACACGGTGGAGTTACAGCTGCACAACGGCGTGTCCCCGGTGGTCATCGTGCCCCAGGAGGGGGAGCGTTTCCTGTATATGGTGCTTCCCGTGCGTCTGCGGACAGAGTGACGAAAACGGCGGGAAAGCTATGGAAAAAATTGCCATTCATACAGAGTATATCACCTTACAGGACCTGCTGAAATACGCCGCCGCAGTGGACTCCGGCGGGGAGGCCAAGGCGGCGGTCCGGGCGGGAGAGGCGTCGGTAAACGGGGAAGTGTGTACCCAGCGGGGGAAGAAACTCCGCGCCGGGGACCGCGTCACGTTCCGGGGACGGACTTTCCGGGTTTCAAAGGCGGATCCAGAAGGGCGGAATCATGCGGATTGACCGGGCGGCGCTGGAAAACTTCCGGAATTATCAGCGCCAGGAGGCCCGGTTCCATCCGGAGCGGAACGTGATCTTCGGGGAGAACGCCCAGGGGAAAACCAATCTCTTAGAGGCCCTGGCCTGCCTGTCCCGGGGGAAGTCCCCCCGGGTGCGGACGGACCGGGAGGTGATCCGGTTCGGGGAAGAGGCGGCGTTTCTGGACGGAGAGGTCCGGAGCCGGGACCGGACGTTTCATTTGGAGATCGGCTGGTTCCAGGGACGGCGGCGCAGCGTGAAGATCAACGGCGTGGGAGGAAAGACCGCCGGGGATCTGGGGAGCGTACTGATGACGGTGCTGTTCCAGCCGGAGGACCTGTATTTGATCCGGGCGGGGGCGGCGGAGCGGCGGCGGTTTTTGGATACGGCCCTGTGCCAGCTGCGGCCCCGGTACGCCGCCCATCTCTCCGCCTACAACCGCTGTCTGGCCCAGAAAACCCGGATTTTGAAGGACAGCGCCGAGACGCCGTCCCTGCTCTCCGCCCTGCCGGAGTTCAACGCCCAGCTTCTCCGCCACGGGGCGGCCCTGGTCCACTACCGGGCGAAATACGCCGCCCGGTTGGAGGAGTACGCCGGGGCCTTCCACGGGGAGTGCGCCGGAGGCCGGGAGCGCTTAGAGGCCCGGTACGTGACCTGCGCCGGGGAGATTGGCCCGGAGACGGCGGTGGAGGACATCGCCGGGGGGCTGGAGGCCCATTTAAGGACCCATGAGGCGGCGGAACTGGCGGCGCGGCAGTGTCTGTCCGGCCCCCACAAGGACGATTTGGCCGTATTTGTCAACGGCAGCGAGGCCCGGCGGTATGCGTCCCAGGGCCAGGCCCGGACCGCGTCTCTTGCCTTGAAGCTGGCGGAGCGGGAGATCTGCAAGAACGCCGCCGGGGAGTATCCGGTGCTGCTGCTGGACGACGTGCTCAGCGAGCTGGACCCCATGCGGCAGGAGTATATTTTGAACCGGGTGGGCGGGGGACAGCTGTTCCTCACCTGCTGTGAGGGGGACCGTCTGCCCCGGCTCTTGGGGGGGCAGGTGCTGAAAGTGGAAAACGGCGTGATTGCCAATCAGTAAAACAGATTTTGCGATCTTGCGCTTTCTTGCGTTGCCGTCGCAGAAACTTTGGAGGCGAACAGCTTGCAGGGCGCGTTGGCCGTCCGCCCAGGACAGTGGAAAACGGCGTGATTGCCAATCAGTAAAACAGATTTTGCGATTTTGCGCTTTCTTGCGTTGCCGTCGCAGAAACTTTGGAGGCGAACAGCTTGCAGGGCGCGTTGGCCGTCCGCCCAGGACGTTTGCCAAGGACATTGGAGGGAGTATGAAAGAACAGATTCTCTGGAAGGACCGCCCCCGGACTTTGGGGCTGCCGCTGAGCTTTACCCGTTACCGCCTGAGCCGGGACCGGATCTTCCGTCAGGAGGGGATCTTCGGCTACCGGGAGGAGGAAATCGAACTGTACCGGGTGCAGGATTTACAGTTACAGGCGGGGCTTTTCCAGCGTCTGTTCGGCGTGGGCACCATTGTGGTGCTGTCCACGGACCGGACCACTCCCCGGATGGTGATCCGGAACGTGGCAAGGCCCCGGCAGGTGAAGGAACTGATCCACCGCTGCGCCGAGGAGGCCAAACAGCGGCACTTCCAGGCCCTGGGCCGCGTGGGAGTGCCCCGGCAGGAGATACCGTAAGAACGGAAAGGGAAAGGGGGGAGCGCCATGGAGGTCAAAACGGTCACCTTCCAGGGGGACGACGGCGGCGGAGAGGAGCAGCCTCCGGAGTCCCTGAGAAGCACTCTGTTTGGCTGGCTGAAAAGACTGTTCCGGTTTCTCTTTCTCGCCATGATCCTGGGCTGGATTGTGGGCGAGGTGGTGCTGTCGGGCAACGCGCCGGTGCTGGTCAACGGGAACACGGCGGCGGTGTGGAACGAGGCCGTCAGCCTGAACGAGTCCGTGGGCATCACCCCGGAGGACGCGGAACTGCTCTCCCGGCTTTTGACTGTGGCGGGGACCTTCCAACAGGGCAGCGTGGCCTTACAGGACAAGGGCGCGGAGCAGCTGGGGATCCTCTTTTTCCCTACGGGGGAAAATGTGAAAGTGACGGAACTGGAATTTTACGCCCCCGTGTCCGATATGGGCGCCCGGACCCGGATCGTCTATGATTCCGGGGACAACAAGCGCATTGTCCTGGAAATGGGAGGCGGCAGAGTTTATAAGTCCACGGACCGCTACGGCGGCAGATTCGCCGGAAACCTGATTGCCAATGTCTGGTCCCATACCCTGGGGGATTTCCTCTTCGGGCATCCCCGGTACGTCTACCAGACCGATGTGCCCGGCTGGCTGTGGGAGGCCACCCAGAGCGACAAAAACTGGGAGTACCTGACACAGCGTATCCGTCAAGACGAGATTTTGCAAAAATACAAAGTCTCCCACCGCTGGTTCCACTTTATCAGCCGCCTGCTGTCCAGCCGGGGAAACTGAGAGGCGGGGAGCGATGGGGAGCATGGAGAGGAGCGGCGGATGTATCTCTTTCCGGGCGAAAACGAGGTCCTCTTGGAGGACCGGGTCATCGGCATCTTTGATTTGGACACTTGCAGCGCGTCCCGGCGGACCCGGGAGTATCTGCGGCAGGCGGAGGCGGCGGGAGAGATTGTGGATTTTTCCGGACACCTGCCAGAGTCCTTTCTCCTGTGCGACCACCCCTATCACGACCAGATCCTCTACCTGTCCCGGCTGAAACCCAAGACCATCCTCAACCGCCGGGACCCCTGGGAGGCGTGAATCGGAAAGGAGTGTCTGTCTATGGAGGAAGATTTGGCTTATGAGTATGATCCCCGGCTGGACTGGCGCCAGGAGATGATCGACGGGAAAATCCGCATGATGGCTCCGGCTTCTTCCCACCACAATGTGATCGCCGGAAACATTCACGGGCTTTTGTGGAGCTTTCTCCGGGGGAAACCCTGTCAGGCGTTTGTAGAGGGACCGGCGGTCCATTTGACGGAGAAGAACTACTTTGTGCCGGATGTGTCGGTGGTGTGCGACCATGAGAAGCTGAAAGGCGGCAAGGTTTACGGCGCGCCGGATCTGGTGGTGGAGGTGCTGTCCCCCAGCACAGCCCGGTATGACCGGGGACGGAAGATGGAGATCTATGAGGAGAGCGGCGTCCGGGAATACTGGATGGTAGAACCCCAGGGCCGGTCCATTGAGCAGTATGTGCTGGAAGAGGGCAGGTTCCGCTTCCGCACCGTCTGCACCCTGGTGAGCCCGGAGAGGCTGAGCTGGCTGGACCCGGAGGAACGGGAACGGATCCAGACGGAGTTTTCCTGCGCCGTCTTTCCGGAACTGACCATCCGCGTGGACGAGGTCTTTGAGAATCTGATTTTAGAATAAGAAACAAGAGAGGAGCGGGGCTATGGCGGAACAGGAGATTTTGCGATCCACGGCAGTGGACAGCGAGTATGACGCATCGGAGATCCAGGTGCTGGAGGGGCTGGAGGCGGTACGCAAACGCCCGGGAATGTATATCGGCTCCACCTCCTCCAGCGGCCTGCACCATCTGGTCTATGAGATTGTGGACAACGCCATCGACGAGGCCCTGGCGGGGTACTGTACGGACATTCTGGTCCAAATCAACGAGGGGGATACCATCACCGTCACGGACAACGGCAGGGGAATCCCTGTGGACATCCAGGCCCAGACGGGAAAGCCCGCCTTGGAAGTGGTCTATACGGTGCTCCACGCCGGGGGGAAGTTCGGCGGCGGGGGCTATAAGGTCTCCGGGGGCCTCCACGGGGTGGGGGCGTCGGTGGTGAACGCCCTGTCGGCGTGGCTGACGGTGCAGGTCCGCCGGGACGGGAAAGTCTATGAGATGCGCTTTTCCCGGGGAGAAGTGACCCAGCCCATGAAGGTGGTGGGCACGGCGCCGGATACGGGCACCACCGTCACCTTCCAGCCGGACCCCCAGATGTTTGAGGACACGGTGTATGACTATGAGACCCTGCACACCCGGATGCGGGAGGAGGCCTTCTTAAACGCGGGGCTTCGGATCCGCACCGTGGACAACCGCCCGGGCCGGGAACAGCGGGACGAGATGTGCTACGCCGGAGGGATCCGGGAGTTCGTGGCGTGGCTGAACCGGGCGAAAGACCCCCTGCACGAACAGGTGATCTATATGGCCGGGGAGAAGGACGACGCCATGGCGGAAGTGGCCATGCAGTATAACGACGGCTACAACGAGACGATTCTGTCCTTTGCCAACAACGTCCACACCCCGGAGGGGGGAATGCACGAGGAGGGCTTCAAGCGGGCCTTAACCACCGTGCTGAACAACTACGGACACCGGACCAAACAGCTCAAGGACGAGGAAAAAGTCTCCGGAGAGGACTGCCGGGAGGGCCTGGCCTGCGTCATCTCCGTGAAACTGACGGAGGCCCAGTTCGAGGGCCAGACGAAAGCGAAACTGGGGAACAGTGAGATCCGGACCCTGGTGAACAACCTGGTGGCGTCCAAACTGGACACGTTCTTAGAGGAGAACCCCCAGGTGGGCCGCATGATCTTAGACAAGGCCCTGACGGCGTCCCGGGCCCGGGAGGCGGCGAAAAAGGCCCGGGAGTCCATCCGGCGGAAAACCGGGCTGGAGTCGGGACAGATGCCGGATAAATTACAGGACTGCAACGAGCGGGACCCGTCCCTGTGCGAGATCTACATCGTGGAGGGGGACAGCGCCGCCGGCTCCGCCATTCAGGGCCGGGACTCCCGGTTCCAGGCCATTCTCTCCATGTGGGGAAAGATGCTGAACGTGGAGAAGGCCCGGGCGGACAAGATCTATGGCAACGACAAGCTCTATCCCATGATTGTGGCCCTGGGGGCGGGCATCGGCAGTGAGTTCAACATCGACAAGCTCCGCTATCACAAGATCATCATCATGGCGGACGCCGACGTGGACGGGGCCCACATCCGGACCCTGCTTCTGACCTTCTTCTTCCGCTATATGCGGCCTCTCATAGAGCGGGGATACGTGTACTCCGCCGTGCCCCCCCTCTACAAGCTCACCCGGGGGAAAACCGTCCGGGTGGCCTACTCCGACGACGAGCGGGACGCGGTCAGCGCGTCCATGCGGGCGGACAATCCCAACGCGAAAGTGGACATCAGCCGCTTTAAGGGCTTAGGCGAGATGGACCCCCATGAGCTGTGGGAGACCACCATGGACCCGGAGCGCCGGTCCCTGCGGCGCATCACCTTAGACGACGCCGTCCGGGCCGACGAGATCTTCACCGTCCTCATGGGGGAACAGGTGGAGCCCCGGAAGGCCTGGATTGAGAAAAACGCCATGTACGCCGTGAACATTGATATCTGAGGGGATCATTCTGTCAACCTCCCTCTCCCACCGGGAGGGGGAAGAATAAAAGGAGGAATCTGTCATGTCTTTCCTGCGCTATCTCAAACACCTGATCTTTGGGTTCCTGGGGGTATTCCTGGGGCTGCGGAACCTGTGCCGGGCGTTCTGGAAGGCCCGCCGCCGGGGACCCTTTGCCCGCATGGAGGCGTCCCTGGACCGGATCACCGGGACCTTCTTCCTGGCCATTGGCAGCCTGTACCTCATTACCGCCTGCTTCTTTGACAACCGGAAAAAGGCCGCAGAGGATGTGTCCGATGAGGACGAGGACGAGGAGGACGAGGAGGCCTAAACGCCCCGCGTATTCCTGAGACGAACCCCTGAAAGGTACCCTGAACGAAGGAGGGAAACACGCTGATGGCGCATAACAGAGACTATAAACCCGAGGATATCGCCTTTCCAAACCAGGTGATCACGGAGTCCAGACTGGTGGACGAGATGGAGAAATCCTACATCGAATACGCCATGAGCGTCATTGTAGGCCGGGCCCTGCCGGATGTGCGGGACGGCCTGAAACCCGTCCACCGCCGGATCCTCTATGCCATGTACGAGGACGGCCTGACCTCCGACAAACCCTTTAAGAAGTCCGCCACCACCGTAGGCGAGGTGCTGGGCAAGTACCACCCCCACGGAGACGCCAGCGTCTATGACGCCATGGTCCGTCTGGCCCAGGACTTCTCCATGCGCTATATGCTGGTAGACGGCCACGGCAACTTCGGTTCCGTGGACGGGGATCCCCCCGCCGCCTACCGGTATACGGAGGCCAGGCTGTCCAAAATCTCCAACGAAATGCTCCGGGACATCGAAAAGGACACGGTGGACTGGGATCCCAACTTCGACGAGAGCCGGAAAGAGCCCCGGGTCCTGCCTGCCCGGTTCCCCAACCTGCTGGTGAACGGGTCCAGCGGCATCGCCGTGGGCATGGCCACCAACATCCCCCCCCACAACCTGAAAGAGGTCATCGGGGCCTGTATCTGTCTCTTGGACGACCCCAACGCCACCCTTTCGGACCTTATGCGGCACATCCAGGGGCCGGACTTCCCCACGAAAGGCATCATCATGGGCCGCAGCGGCATCCG
>CAJOHW010000032.1:19160-28002 GCA_905234565.1 uncultured Oscillibacter sp.
GGGAAGGGCCGCATTATCCTCCGGGCCAGGCATGAGTTCGAGGAGTACGGCCGGGACCGCACCCGGATCATCATCACGGAACTGCCCTATCAGGTGAACAAGCGCCAGCTCATTAAGAACATCGCCGAACAGGTGAAGGACAAGCGCTTGGAGGGCATCTCCGATATGCGGGACGAGACGGACCGCAACGGAATGCGGGTGGTCATTGAGCTAAAGCGGGACGCCAACCCCCAGGTGGTCCTGAACCGGCTCTTTGCCCAGACCGCCCTGCAAACCAGCTTCGCCGTGAATATGCTGGCCCTGGTGGACGACCAGAAACAGCCCCGGATTCTGTCTCTGCGGCACATTCTGGACGAGTATCTGGCCTTCCAGCAGGACCTGATCGTCCGCCGCACGAAATACGACCTGCGCAAGGCCCAGGAGCGGGCACATCTGCTGGAAGGACTGCTGATTGCCCAGGATAACATCGACGAGGTCATCCGCATTATCCGGGCCAGTTACGACAACGCCAAGGAGCGGCTCATGGAGCGCTTCGGCCTGGACGACATCCAGGCCCAGGCCATCTGCGATATGCGGCTCATTGCCCTGCAGGGGCTGAACCGGGAGAAGTTAGAGACAGAATATAAAGAGCTTGAGGAAAAAATCGCCTATTACAACCGGGTTCTGGGGGACGAAACCCTGGTGAAAGCCATTCTCCGGGAGGAACTGATCCAGATCTCCGGACGCTTCGGAGACGAACGGCTGACGGAGATCCAGGAAGTGGAGGACGAGCTGGACATTGAGGACCTCATAGAGGAGGAACAGTGTGTCTTTACCCTGACGGAGGCGGGCTATTTGAAGCGCACCCCGGTCAGTGAATACGCGGGCCAGTCCCGGGGGGGACAGGGCCGCCGCAGCATCACCACCCGGGAGGAGGACGCCGTGGCGGATGTGTTCACCGCCTCTACCCACGACTACCTCCTGTTCTTCACGGACACCGGAAAGGCCTATCGGAAGAAGGGCTATCAGATCCCGGAGTCCGGCAAGGCCGCCAAGGGCACCGCCGTGGTGAACATCTTGCAGGTGGAGCCGGGGGAGCGGGTCCAGGCCATGGTCCACACCCGGAACATCGAGGACGAGGAGGGCCGCTTCCTCATGATGGCCACCCGGAACGGCACCATCAAGCGCCTGCCTGTGGGGACGTTGAAGAACCTCCGCAACAACGGCATCCGGGCGATTGTCTTAGAGGAAGGGGACCGGCTCATTGACGTGCTGGAAACCGATGGACAGCAGAAGATCCTCTTGGCCACTCACGACGGCCAGGCGGTGTGTTTTGAGGAGGAGCGGGTCCGGCCCATGGGACGGACGGCGGTAGGCGTCCGGGGAGTGAAACTCCGGCAGGGCGACTATGTGGTAGGCGCGGCAGTGGCGGTGCCGGGACAGGCTGTGCTGTCCATTACGGAGCGGGGCTACGGCAAGCGCACGCCTGTGGAGGAGTACCGGGTGACGGACCGGGGCGGGCTTGGCGTCCGGAACTATATGGTGACGGACAAGACCGGGCCGGTGGTAGGCATCAAGGTAGTGGACGGCACGGAGGATCTGCTGTTGGTGACCCAGAACGGACAGCTGATCCGAATGGCCTCCGGGGACGTGAAGCTCACCGCCAGCCGGGCCACCCAGGGCGTCATTGTTATGCGCTTCCGGGACCCCGCCGACCGCGTCACCGCCCTGTCCCTGTCCTTGGCGGACGGGCAGTCCTTGGCGGACGGGCAGTCCTTGGCGGACGGCCGGTCCTTGGCGGACGGCCGGCGCGTTCTGGAAGAGGAATTGCCTCCAGTGCTGGAGTCTCGGCAACCCAGCGGCAGCGAAACCAATGATTGACGGCGGGAAACAGGTCATTTTAAGCGCCCTTGCGTTGCCGCCGCAGAAACCTTGGATACGAACTACTTGCACAGCGCGCTGGCTGTCTGCCAAAGACGGAGGAATAAGGGCTATGGATAAACAGAACGAATACGCGGAGGATTCCCTGGACCTGCTGAAAAAAACCGGGAAAGTGGTCCATAGATGGCTGGGAAAGCAGAATTTCGGCACCATCCTGCTGATCTTGCTGTCCATGGTCCTGGCGGGCGTGGGACTGTTCCACCTGTTTACCGCCGAACACAAGGTGGTGTGGGGGATCTGGACCTTTATCTCCGTGGGTTTCGCCTGCGTGATGCTCATGGATGTCCATGAGCATTTGGAGGCGGAGAGAGAGAAGGAGACGGAAAGCGTGGAGCGGGATTTGGAATACCACGCGGCGGAGAATCCGCCTTCCGCCCCCCATACCCTGGACAACTGGGGAGAAACTCCGTCCCCGGCGTCCGCCTCTGTGACTGTCCCTGATTCCCCGGCTCCCCGGCAGGAGGAACTTCTGGCGGAACCGGAGGTGTACTCCGACGCCGTACTCCATACCCGGGAGAGGATGCTGCGGCTGCGGGCCCTGTATGAGGACGCCCTTATCAGCCGGGAGGAGTACGAGGAAAAACGGAAGGAGATTTTGCAGGAGCTGTGAAAAAGACCGTTACTGTCTACACCGACGGGGCCTGTTCCGGGAACCCCGGGCCGGGAGGCTGGGGCGCCATCCTCCTGTACGGCCCCCATAAAAAAGAAATCTCCGGCGGAGCCCCCCAGACCACCAACAACCGTATGGAACTGACCGGGGTCATCTCCGCCCTGTCCCTGTTGAAAGAACCCTGCGTCGTGGAGCTGTACTCCGACAGCAAGTACGTCATTGACGGCCTGGAAAAGGGCTGGGCGGAGAGCTGGCGCCGACGGGGCTGGGTGAAGTCCGACAAGAAGCCTGCCCTGAACCCGGACCTGTGGCAGGCCCTGCTGGACCTGTGCAAAGTCCATACCCTCCACTGCCACTGGGTCAAGGGCCACGCCGAAAACCTCTATAACAACCGCTGTGACCAGCTGGCTGTGGCGGAGAGCAAAAAGTTTTAGAAAACACGTTCCTGTCCGCCGATTCTTCACACTCTGTTCACAGATTGCGAAAGGATTCACAAAGTGTTCACAGGAATCACACACATTCGTCATAAATATGGTGTATGATAAGAATCAGCAGAGGGTACTCCCAGCCCGATGCGTTTTCTCCCTCCTATAAAACATCCGAAAGCGGAACCGTACAGCGCGGTTCCGCTTTCGGACGTTTATCCTTTTATCATCTTCACAAGTTCCTCCACCGCCAGTCCCACCAGGGATCCCATGGGGACCTCCGACGCGCCTACAATGTAGTTGTCGCACTGGTTGAAGGGGATCAGGAGCCGTTTGGCAGGTGCCTGGGCCACGGCAAGAGCCATGGCCGGGGAGATCTCCCCGTTCATGCTGTCCGCAATGGCGATGCCCACTGGCCCCACGATGTAATCCGCCTTCCGGCAGTTGACCACCACCGCGTTTTCCCCTGTGGCGGCGGTATCCGCCCCGGCTTTCATCATGGCGGCGGTGGCGGCGTTGTTGGTGCCCACCGCCGTGACGGCGGCCTCCGGAATCTCCCGCCGGATCAGAGACACCAGCTGTTTCCCGATGCCGCCCCCCTGGGCGTCGATGACTAAAATACGGGGGGATTGTTTCATAGGAGCCTCCTTCTGTGTTTTTTTTTGATTGACAGACGGTTTGGAATGCTTTATAATCATGATTATGAGGATCGGTAAGAAGCCGGTTTCGGACGCGGAGGCGTCCATTCTGTCGGAGAACATATGCGATCCAGCGAAGCCAGGAAGGCACCGCGGTCCCCAGAGGGGGGCTGTGGGGCTTTTTTGTTTTTGTGCGCGGGAAAGCGGTCCGGCAGCGCAAAAAGCTGAAATTTGGGAGGTAAGAAAATGGCTTGTTTCTTAGTACCGGCGGCGGAAGCGGCAATCGTGACGATTGTGGAAAAACAGGCGGAACATCGCGCCGAAAGCGGCGGGGAGAAAAACGCCGTGGTGTCCATGCCCCAGAAACTCCGGTGGCTGCGAAATCTCCTGGGAGGCGGTTCGGCCCTGCTGGCCTTTGAGCACGTCTGGCACGGTGAGGTCACCCCCTGGTTCCCCTTCCTGACGGCCATGTCCAATCCGGCGGACGCGGCGGAGATGTTCCATGAGATGTCCACCACGGGGGTCTGTATGGCGGTGCTGGTGACGGCGGTATGGGGGATGCTGTGCGTGGCGGCGGACCGGATTGCCGCCGGTCCCGCCGGAGGCAGGAGCGCTGCCCTATGACGCTGCTGTGTGTGGTATTCGCGGCGGCAGCCGCCACGGTCCTGTGGTATACCCGCAGGGACGACACCATGAAACTGGGCACGCTCTGCTGGCTGTACTGGGGCGCGTCATTGATGTGGCTGGTGGACGCGGTGTTTGCGTATGCGGAGTTAGGGGCGGCCTATTTTACCCCCGATCCGGCGGAGATGCTCAACGACTTCTTCCTGGGCCTGTCCGCCATTGCCCTGGGGCTGGTGATCTGGCTGGCGGTTCTGCTGGTGAAGGACCCAAAAGGCGTGATCCGGGCGGCCCTTCACAAAGAGTAAGCGCGTGGGACCTGTGAGAATTCTATCAGAACTTTTGAAAATCGGGGAACGCGGCGGGCGTTCCCCGATGAAATTTCATCCCATCTTTTATTTCGCGTATTCCACGACTTTCGTCTCCCGCAGAACGTGGACCTTGATCTGGCCGGGATACTCCATTTCGTTTTCGATCTGCTTTGCCAGGTTCCGGGCCATAATCACCATCTGATCTTCGCTGACCTGTTCCGGCTTCACCATGACCCGGACTTCCCGGCCCGCCTGAATGGCGTAGGCCTTGTCCACGCCGGGATAGGACCGGGTAATGGTTTCCAGTTGTTCCAAGCGCTTGATGTAGTTCTCCAAATTCTCCCGCCGTGCCCCGGGACGGGCCGCGGAAATGGCGTCCGCCGCCTGGACCAGACAGGCCAAAATGGTCCGGGGCTCCACGTCGTTGTGGTGGGCCTCGATGGCGTGGATCACATCGTCCCGTTCCCGGAACTTCCGGGCGAACTCCACGCCCAGCTGTACATGGGTGCCCTCCATCTCGTGGTCCACGGCCTTGCCCAAATCGTGAAGCAGGCCCGCCCGTTTGGCGATCTGCACGTCCACGCCCAGTTCCGCCGCCATCATGCCGGCGATGTGGCTGACCTCGATGGAGTGCTGCAAGATGTTCTGACCGTAGCTGGTGCGGTAGTGGAGGCGGCCCAGCATTTTCACCAGCTCCGGGTGGATCTGGCGGATGCCGCACTCGAATACCGCCCGTTCCCCTTCGGATTTGATCCGGGCGTCCACCTCCCGCCGGGCCTTCTCCACCATTTCTTCAATATGGGTGGGATGGATGCGGCCGTCGGCAATGAGCTTTTCCAGAGCCAGCCGGGCCACTTCCCGGCGGACCGGTTCAAAGCAGGAGACGGTAATGGTCTCCGGGGTGTCGTCGATGATCAAATCCACGCCGGTGAGGGTTTCGATGGACCGGATGTTCCGGCCCTCCCGGCCAATGATGCGGCCTTTCATCTCGTCATTGGGCAGGGGTACCACACTGACGGTCATTTCAGCCACCTGATCGGAGGCGCAGCGCTGGATGGCCTGGGCCACCACCTCCCGGGCACGGTTCTCGCACTCCTCTTTCATCCGGGACTCGATTTCCTTGATTTTCACCGCGACCTCATGGGTCACGTCATTCTCCACTTGTTTGATTAGGTATTGTTTGGCCTCCTCGGGCGTCAGGCCGGAGATCTGTTGGAGCAGTTCGGTCTGGCTGGCCTTCATGCGCTGGATCTCCTGGGTCTCCTGGTCGATGGCGGCGTGTTTTTGTGCCAGGGCCTCCTCTTTCTTCTCGATGCCCTCCAATTTCCGGTCTACGTTGTCCTCTTTTTGCTGCAAGCGGTTTTCCTGCCGCTGTAAATCGGCCCGGCGCTCCTTGACTTCTCTCTCGTATTCACTGCGGTCCTTCAAAATCTTCTCGTTGGCGTCCAGCAGGGCCTGACGCGCCCGTTCTTCGGCGCGTTTATGGGCATCGTTTTCGATGGCCCTGGCCCGTTCCTCCGCTTCCCCGATGGTCTCCCCCACTTTTGAATCCCGGTAGCGAATGCCGAAAAAAGAACCCAGAACCGCGCCCAGGGCCAGCCCCAGAATCAGGGCCGCGATGTAGAGCATGGTTTCCGTATCCTCCGTTCGTTGTGTGACTGTGATGTGCTGCGGTTTGTTTTTGCCTGTTTTTGTGTGTGCCTCATCGGAGGAAAGTTTCCGCGTCCCGCAGGCGCGGACAGTTTCCCGCCGTCCGTGAAATTACCGTTCCGGAGGCAGTTTGACGAGATTTCCCCTGTACCCGTCGTATCGCCGCGTTTGTCTCTTTCCCCGCCGATTTGGGCGTGAGACAAGCGTGGAGATACAATGCCTCGCCCCTTTAGTTTAATCGTTTCCCCGGCAACTGTCAAGCAAAACCGTACCACAGAGGCGATTTTTTCTAAAAAAAGCAGCCAAGGGGGCGGGGACCGCAACCCCTCCCCCCTTTTTCTCACGCCATATCAATATACGCGGCGGCGGCATAGCCCAGCAGTTCCTGCCAGCGCACTGTGTACCAGCCCTCCCACTGGCCGTAGAGGGTCAGGGCGGCGCCGTTGGGCAGGTTGGCCAGAATCGGGCCGTCGCCGGAGGGATAACTGCGCAGGTTCAGGGTCCCGTAGTTCACCCGCACCACGCCGGGAGACGGGTCCATGGGATAGATAAAGGGCAGGCCGAAGAACCGGGTCAGGGCACGGGCCAGGGCCTGGGCAATGGCGGGGCGGTTGTTCTCAATCCACACCGCGTCCTCATAGTTGTCATGGTAGCCGATCTCCACCAGCACTGCCGGGGCCCGGGGCTGACGGACCTCCCCCAAATTTGTCACCGCCCGGGTGGTCACCAGATCGGGCAGGGGATAGACCTGCCGCAGTTCCTCCGCGATGAGTTCCGCCGCCCGCTCTCCCTGGGAACTGCCGGGATAATAAAAGGCGATAATCCCTCTATTTTCTCCGGCCCGGTTGGGAGCGGAGGCGTTGGAGTGCAGGGCCAGATAGAAGTCATAGTTTCCCGCGTTGCCCAGACGGATGGCGTCGGCGGCGGTACCGTCCGGGTCATTGCGGCGGTAGCCGATGGCGTTGGCGTTGAGATAGGGCACCAGGGCGTCCGCCAGCAGATTCATGCTGTATTCCTCGGAGCCGCTGCCGGTGACATACTGGTTCCAGTCCTGGGTGGACGGGCTTAAAAAAATCGTGGGCATGGCGTTCCCTCCTTTAGGACAGGATATGCGGGAAACCATGCCGGGGTGCGGAAAAAGTCTTGACTTTTTTGGAAGTTTGGATATAATAAGAGGCAAGAGGGGCAACCTCCTTTCTCAAGGCGGTCAGCCCAACTGGTTGTAAGTGGCTGTCAGGCAACCGTTATCAGTCACCCAAAAAGCGACCGTCACCGTGCCGGGTGGCGGTTGCGCTCTTTCACGATGATCGTAACCGTGTACGGTCCGATGTGTAACGTGATACGCATGAAGCCTCACCTCGCTTTCACGTGGCGTGGCTGACCGCTACCCCTCTTGCCGAAAAGCAGTATAGCATAGTTCGACAGGATTTGCAAGAAAAAACGCGCAGTCTGCGGGACCTCATCCGGTCAAGACCGGGTGAGGTCCTCCCGCTGTTTCCGGGCCGCCTCCGCCTTGCGGAGGTACTGCAACGTTTTGATCGGATGCCCGGTATGCGCGTAGACGAAGGCGAGGTTGTCATAGGACTGGATGGTATGTGGATGGTTTGGCCCCAGAATCTTTTCCTGAATTGCTAAGGCTTTCTGGTGGTATTCCAGCGCCTTGCCGTATTCGCCCATATTGGCATACACGATGCCGAGATTATGATAGGTGTCTGCGGTATCTGGGTGATCGGTGCCCAGAACCTTTTCCCGAATCGCCAAGGCTTTCTGATAGTATTCCAGCGCCTTGCCATATTCGCCCATATTGTGATACACGATGCCGAGATTATGATAGGTTCTTGCGGTATCGGGGTGATCGATGCCCAGGACTTTTTCCCGAATCGCTAAGGCTTTCTGGTGGTATTCCAGCGCCTTGCCGTATTCGCCCATATTGTCATACACGATGCCGAGATTATGACAGGTGCTTGCGGTATCGGGGTGATTCGTGCCCAGGACTTTTTCTGTTATTGCCAAGTCTTTCTGATAGTATTCCAGCGCCTTGCCGTATTCGCCCATATCGTTATACACGTTACCGAGATTATTATAGGTGCTTGCGGTATTGGGGTGATCGGTGCCCAGTACTTTTTCCCGTATCGCTAAGGCTTCCTGGTAATATTCCAGCGCCTTGCCGTATTCGCCCATATTGAGGTGCTTGCGGTATTGGGGTGATCGGTGCCCAGTACTTTTTCCCGTATCGCTAAGGCTTTCTGGTAATATTCCAGCGCCTTGCCGTATTCGCCCATATCGTCATACACGCTGCCGAGATTATGATAGGTGCTTGCGGTATTGGGGTGATCGGTGCCCAGTACTTTTTCCCGAATCGCCAGGGCTTTCTGATAGTATTCCAGCGCCATACTGTATTTGCCCATATCATAATACAAGCCGCCAAGATTATGATAGATGTCCGCCGTATCCGGATGCCGCTCCCCCAGCACCTTCTCCCGAATCGCCAGGGCCTTTTCAAAGACAAACAGGGCGTCCTGATAGCGGGCCTGTTCTTGCAGTTCTTTCCCTTGATTTCTTAGCGCGATGGCCAGGGACAGCAGTTTCGGCTCCGGCCAGGAGAAGTCCACCTGTACCTCCACGCCTACGCTCCGGTCCTCCGGAATGACCGGGAGACGCGGTTCC
>CAJOHW010000033.1 GCA_905234565.1 uncultured Oscillibacter sp.
GATTCTGCTACAATGTGCTGGGTAGCTCTTCGCGGCTGGTATCCTTTCTTTGAGATTGCACACCTTAAAGATACCATACTTCCGCTGATTAGGCTACCCTTTTTGTTACTTTCAACTTTTCACTGTCCAGTGTATTTAGAAATCGGCGTAAAAACCAAGGTGCCGAGGGGTGATTCCCGGGGAATTCCCCGGGAATGTCATTGGAAATTTTGCCCTCCGGCGGTCTTGGCGGAGAGCGGAGTAAAATTTTTGATAGAAAAAGGGAAAAAATATCAGATTAGCTCTTGATTTTTCCAATGCAACCCGATATAATAGAAAATACAGAATACATTTTACGCAGGGAGGTTGCACATGGATATTCTGGAAACGATGGCTGCTGAAATCACGGAGCAGACAGAGGAAGCGCCGAAGAAACGGCGCGGCGGCAGAAAGCCCATGACAGAAGAACAGAAGGCCGCTGCCGCGAAAATCCGGGCGGAACAGAAAGCCGCCGCCGCCAATTTGAAGCCGGATGTTTACGTCCAGTTCCAAGAGACGGAAGCCAACATCAACGATCTGGTGGAAGCCGCGAGAGAGGAATTCCGCAAGGAAAAGAAGCGCACCCGCATTCTCAGCATGAAGCTCTACGTGAAGCCGGAAGAGCGGACCGCCTATTACGTCATCAACGAGAAGTCCGAGGGCAAGATCGAGTTCTGATTTCTTAGGACCAGGCGTTTCAGGGGACGGTTCCATGCAACTATAAGAGGCGCACCGTTTTGGCGGTGCGCCTCTTGTAGTTTGATTTATTTGGCTCAAAAGGAAACGTGTCACTGGGTAAAATGCTCGTGGTTAAAAATATGGTCCGCGCAAAAGCAGTGATACCCGGCGCAGCGGGAACAGTAGCGGAATTCCAAATCCGGGTAATCCGCATCGGTTCTGCCGCACACGGCGCACTGGTGGCGGAATCCCTGCTTGGCTTCCTTTCTCCGCTGCCGCCGCACGGCGGATTTGAACTGGATGGTTTTGGCGGAAACCTGATGCCGGGCGGCTCCCCGGCGGTAGGCGATTTCATCGGTGATGCTGGTCCAGAAAAACACAAAGAAATTCAGCAGCGCCACCACAGGAAGCAGCGCCCCCAGGAAATTCAAAGCCAGCAGGTTTTGGAGAATGGTCCAGGCGAAGAGTGCCGCGTCCAGCCACGCCAGCCATTTGACTTTCACTGGGATGATCAGCATAATCAAAAACTGGGTATCCGGGTACAGCATGGCAAAGGCAAAAAACATGGAGAGATTGACATAGGAGGTTCCCTCTACTAACAGGCTGTATCCGGAGACCGTGGAGGCAATGGCGCTGACGAGAATCGTCAGGACCACTCCGGAGAGATAGTAGAGGTTAAATTTGGCGGTGCCCCACTGCCGTTCCAACGTGGTGCCAATCATATAATAAAGGTACAGGAAGAAGATCACCCAAATGGCATCGGCGGCGGAGGAATACCCGGGCATAAAAACGAAGGTCACCAGACGCCAGATCTCTCCATGAAGAATGGCGAACCAGTCAAAAGCCAAGAACCTGACGGCGGCGGCGTTGGAAAACACGGACAGCACATAGACCGCTGCCTGTCCGAAGATGATATAGCGCATCAGCTCCGGAATCCCGAAATTGGGGTGCCGTGCGGCGAACCGGTCCACCGCGAGACTGAGTTTCTTCAAGACAATCCCTCCGCATTCATAGCAGTTTTCCCTATTATACCTGTCCCGGCGGGAATTGTCACGCATTATTTTTCCTTTTGTCCGATCTGCGTGCCGTCTCTCCGGAGGAATTCGACAAAAGAAGTGGGGAAACGGCAAAAGTACCTCTTGCTATTTTGGGAGGAGTTGTGTTACTATGAAGTAGGAAGCTTTCCAATATCCCACCCTTTTGGGCCGTGCGGCGCTGAGCCGGACGGCTCCTTTTTTATGAGCCCTGCGAACGCGGACAAAGAGTGCTATTCCTGGATTGCGCTCATAGTTATGTATCGAGCAATGCTGACGAGCCAGCTTTCATGGCCTGCACCTTCCGCAGGGGACATATCCCTCCGCCAGGAGGCTGGATCGTTCGGCGGCAGAGAAACGTTTGTTCTGCGCGCTCATGGCCTTCACGCTGGGGCAGCCCGGCTGGTGGAACTTTTTCGTCCGCAGGTTCAGCACATAGCGTCCCTGGGGGGCAGCCTCCTGAAAACTTACGCCGCTGGATTCCATCGGTGCCGGGGATGGCTCCATATCCTTGGGAGAACACCCGCCCAATAAAAGGCACAGGCATAAAGCCGCACACAGCAGCCGCTTTGCCGCGTCTCTTCCGTACCGCATTCGTTACCCTCTCCCTCCGTGTGTCAAAGGATGGACAAAGTGTACCATGGGACAGGGTACGGAGTTTGTCGAAGGGTGTCGGCTCCCGACAGGATACGGGTTAGATTTCCAAAAAACGGAAAATTCAGAAAGGGTTCCCCATAGAATTGACAAATTCCGCGAAAGGGTGTATAATGAAAATGGATATTTTGTGCAGTCCGGCGTTCCGCTGGGGAGACGGGAGGGACTATGCGGATCGGATTTACAGAGTTGATGCTGGTGTTCGTGGTGGCCCTGGTGGTCATCGGGCCGGAAAAGCTGCCCCAGTACGCGAAAAAGTTCGGGGAGGCCTTAGCTTCCTTCCGTAAGGCCGCGGACGAGGCCACGGAGGAGATCCGGAAAAACGTGGTGGAGCCCTTGGACGAGGCCCAGCGGCCTTTGCGGGAGGCCATGGAGCCGGTGGAGGATTTGAACCGGGCGGTCCGGAAGGACCTCCGGGAAGTCCAGACCTCTCTGCGCCAGGTAGGAAAGACGCCGCCGGCATCGTCGGCGAAGAGCGGGGCGGAGAAAGAACAAACGGCTGCGGAGCCGCCGGAGGCGGAGACCCTGTCCGACCCCGCTGGGGAAACCGAGGAAACGGAAGGAGGAGAGCCATGAGAATCGGGATGAATGAGCTGATCGTCATCTTGCTGATTGTGCTGATCGTCTTTGGACCCACGCAGATCCCGAAACTGACGCGGATGTTCGGCAAGAGCGTAAAGAGTTTCAAAGAGGGGCTGGATGAAGATGGCACCGGCGCGGGAGACGCAAAAACAGAGGACCCGTAAGCTCCGCCAGGGCGGAGACCCGGGCCAGGACGGGCAGATGGGCCTGTCGGACCATCTGCGGGAACTGCGGAACCGGATACTGGTGTGCGCGCTTGTACTGGCAGCGGCTATGGTAATCGGCATGGGCGTTGTGCGGCAGGTGGTGGGATTTCTGCTGGCCCTGGGGGAGCGGTACGACTACGAGTTCGTGTACATCTCCCCCCAGGAACTGCTGATGGAGTATTTTTCCGTAGACCTGTTGCTGGCGGTGTGTATCGCGTTGCCGGTGGTGCTGTATGAGGTGTGGGCGTTTTTGCGGCCGGGGCTGAAAAAGAGCGAACGGGTGTTGTTTCTCCTGGTCATGGCCTTCGGCCTTCTGTCCGCCTGCGTGGGGATTTTCTTTGCGTACAGGATTTTGGTCCCCTTTCTGCTGTATTTCCTCATCACCCTGGGGGAGGGCAGCGGGGTACGGGCTTCTGTCAGCGTGCAGAACTACATCTCCTTTCTTCTGACCCTGTTCTTGGTATTCGCGATGGTGTTTGAGCTTCCGGTGGTGTCCCTGCTGCTGACGTGGCTGCGGATCTTAAAGGTGGCGTGGATGCGGAAGTTCCGGAAAATCGCGGTGGTGGCCATCTTTTTCATTGCCGCCGTCATCACCCCGCCGGACATCGTCTCCCAGATCATGGTGGCGGTGCCCCTGTTGTTCCTGTATGAGCTGAGTATCGTGATCTGTTCTTTGGCGGACCGGTTTCACAAACCGGAAGCGTGAGAAATCAGGGATATCCCTGTTTCTATACTCGTGAGCGATTCGATTTGCCTCTGGTTGCCGTGCAAGCGGCCTAAAATGCGGCAAATCTGAAAAAGCGCGGGTAAAAATTGAGGATCGAGGACAATAATGGGAGGGAGAAAGTTTATGGCAAATGAGATCTCGCGGAGAACCTTTGTCAAGGGCCTGGCGGCGGGCGCGGCCAGCCTGGTTGCCCTGGGAGCGCTGGAAAAGATCGGCAGTTCCGGCGGGGCGGCCGTAGGCGCGGCGGCAGGCGGATCCAGCGGAGCCAGCCTGTCGGCGGAGGAACTGTCCAGTGTGGCGGCGTCCAGCGGACTGACCTTCACGCCGGGGACCTATTCCGCCTCCGCCAAGGGTATCCAGAGCGACGTGACCGTCACCATGACCTTTGACGAGACAAAAATCCTGTCTGTGGACATTGACGTGTCCGGGGAGACACCGGATGTAGGCGGCAAGATCGGGGACCAGATGGCCCAGAAGATCCTCACCGCCCAGTCCGCCGACGTGGACGCGGTATCCACCGCCACCGTCACCTCCAACGCCATCCGGCAGGCGGCGGCGGACTGTATGTCCCAGGCCAGCGGCACCACCGTCACCCTGGGGGGCGGATCCTCCGGTGAGGCCGCGGCCGCGGAGGACTGGCTGGGCTCTGCCCCGGAGATTGCCGACGGGGACATCACGGAGACCCTGGACACGGACATTTTAGTGGTGGGCATCGGCACCAGCGGCTGGCCCGCCCTTATGACCGCCGCCGAGGCGGGAGCGAAAGTTCTGGCCATTGAAAAGGGTGCCGCCCCCATCGATGTGCGGGGAGATATGGGTGCCATTGGCACGAAATGGCAGAAGGAGACGGAACAACGTTTCCCAGAAATGGCCATCGACAAGATGGAGGCCATTGAGGACATCGTCCGCTATGGCACCGGCTACGTGCAGTTTGACCTGATCCGCTTCTGGGCGGACCACAGCGCCGAGACCGTGGAGTGGATTGGCGACATTTTGGAGCGGTCCGGCAAGTACTTTATGCAGCATGAGGGGGGCCTGGGCAACCAGAACTATCCCGAGCGGGACAAGGCCTATGCCACGGGCCACAGCCCCCACAAGACGGATGCCTATGCCGACGATTCCTCCGTGTCCTATGCCAGCGTCTTTACAGAGCACATGGAGGAACTGGGCTATCCCGACGCCATCCGCTGCAACACCGCCTTGGTGCGTCTCATTCAGGACGATGCCGGGAAGGTCATCGGGGCCATTGCCCAGGACACGGAGGACCAGCACTACATCCGCATCAACACCGCCAAGGGCGTCATCATGTGCAGCGGCGGCTACCTCATGAACACCCCCATGATGAACGCCTTGCAGCCCATGACCCAGGAGATGAAGGTTCAGGTCCGCATCGGCTCCAAGGGCGACGGATCCGGCATCAAGGCCATGCTGTGGGCCGGGGCGGAGTTCGACCCCATCCACACCTCCATGATGTTCAACCGGGCCTGCGTGAAGCCGGACGAGACCGCCGGAGCGGAAACCACCGGCGAGTGGTTCTGGTTCGGAGAGCAGCCCTTCCTGAAAGTGAACCTCAAGGGCGAGCGGTTCATGAACGAGTCCGGCCCCTACGAGTTCCAGCTCCACGCCATGGAGATGCAGCCCGGCCACACCTACTGCGACATCTTCGACGCCAACAACAAAGAGTACACCCGGCAGTTTGAGGAAGTGGGCTGCTGCCGTCTGTGGGACTTTGACAACGGGGCCATCCCCAACCGGTACTATGACTCCTGCTGGGAGAGCAACGAGGCCCTGATCGAGAGCGGCTACCTTCAGAAGGCGGACAGCTTAGAAGAACTGGCGGAGAAGCTGAACATTCCGGTGGATGCCTTTGTCAGGACCGTGGAGCGGTACAACGCGCTGTGCGCGGCGGGGAAGGACGAGGACTACGGCAAGGCCCCCCACCGCATGACCCCTGTGGACACCGCCCCCTACTATGGCATCCGGACCTGCGCCTGGCATCTGACCACCTTAGACGGCGTGCGGATCAACACGGATATGCAGGTGCTCCGGGAGGACGGCTCCGTCATCGAGGGCCTGTACGCCGCGGGCGACTGCTCCGGCGGGTTCTTCGCCAACAACTATCCCAACCTGTTTACCGGCCTGGCCTGCGGGCGGTCCATGACCTTTGGACGCCACGCCGCCCAGGTGCTGTCCGGAGTGTAAGGCGCAAACATCTTATACCCTCAAAGGCGTATCCCACTCCCTGGCTGTGTATTACGGCTGTGTGGCCGGAAAGAATGCGGCAGAGGGAGTATGAGAGGGCCTTTGTTCTACGATTTCTGAGCGGCTGGCTGCGGAAAGCCAAAGCAACAGGATTGAGGTGAATTTGTGTTAGGAACGACATTTCGGGGCGGCGTCCACCCCCGGGACTGCAAGGAGTTTTCCCGGGACGCCGCGCCTGTGGTTTATGATGCCAAGGGAGAGATGGTATTTCCCCTGTCCCAGCACATTGGAAAGCCGGCGAAGCCCCTGGTGAAGCCCGGGGACCCGGTGCTGGCGGGACAGAAGATCGCGGAGGCGGACGGCTACGTGTCCTCTCCGGTGTACTGCTCCTGCTCCGGCACCGTAAAGGCCATTGAGCGGCGCAAGACGATTCTGGGGGAATCGGAGTGCATCGTGGTGGACAACGACCGGCAGTTCCGGGAGGGGAAAGGCATCGGCGCGGAGGCGGACGAGGCCCAGCTGTCCCGGGAGGAGATTCTCCGGCGGATCCGGGAGGCCGGCGTCGTGGGTATGGGCGGCGCGTCCTTCCCCACGCCGGTGAAATTGGAACCCAAGAACCCGGAGGGCATCGAGTATATCATCGTCAACGGCGCGGAGTGCGAGCCCTATATCACCTGTGACGACCAGCTTATGCGGACCCACCCCAAGGAGATCGTCCGGGGACTGGGGATCTTGCTGCGGCTGTTCCCCCAGGCCCAAGGCGTGATCCTCATCGAGGAGAACAAACCGGAGGCCATTGCCGCCATCCAGGAGGCCATGGCGGGGCAGAGCGGAATGCGGCTGCAAATCGCCCCCAAGAAGTACCCTCAGGGCGGTGAACGGGCCATCATCAAGGTAGTGTCCGGCCGGGACACCCAGATCAGCCAGCTTCCCGCCGACGCCGGGTGCATCGTGGACAACGCCGCCACGGTGTACGCGGTCTACGAGGCGGTGTGCCGCTCCATGCCGCTGTTCCGCCGCATTGTCTCCGTCACTGGGACGGCGGTGCGGAACCCGGGGAACTTCATCGTCCGGGCGGGTACCTCCTGTGCGGAGCTTTTAGAGGCGGCAGGCGGCGTGAAAGAGGGGGCTGAAATCAAAAAGGCCCTGTCCGGCGGCCCCATGATGGGCATTGCCCTGCCCAGTTTGAACGTGCCCATGCAGAAGGGCAGCGGGGCCCTGGTGCTGCTGGCGGAGGACGAGGCGGAGCAGTCCGTGACGAAGCTCACCAACTGCATCCGCTGCGGGCGGTGCGTAGAGGCCTGCCCCATGGGGCTCATGCCCCTGCTCATGGCGGCGGCGGCCCAGCGGAAGGACTACAAACGCTACGAGCAGAAACTTTACGGCTTGGAGTGCATTACCTGCGGGTCCTGTACCTGGGTGTGTCCCGCGAAACGGCCCCTGATGCAGACGTTCAAGGACGCGAAAGCCGCGATCCTGAGCGCGCGGCGGAAGTGAGAGGAGGAACTTATGGAAAGCGCAAGCCTGTACAACGTATCCTCCAGCCCCCATGTCCGCAGTTCCCTGACCACGGGGAACGTAATGCTGGATGTGTGTCTGGCTCTGCTGCCGGCCACCCTGTTTGGCGTATGGCATTTCGGCTTCCACGCGGCGCTGGTGATCCTCATGAGCATTGCCTCCGCTGTGCTGACGGAGTACGTCTTTGACTTTATTACGGGCCGGGAGAACACCCTGAAAGACGGCAGCGCCGTGGTGACGGGACTGTTGCTGGCCCTGTGTCTGCCCCCCTCCGTGCCCCTGTACATCCCCTATATCGGCGCGGTGTTTGCGGTGCTGGTGGTGAAGAACCTCTTTGGCGGCCTGGGGAAGAACTTTATGAACCCCGCCCTGGGAGGCCGGGTATTTCTGTTGCTGTCCTTTGGCGGGGCCATGACCCGGTACGCTGTGGACGGCGTGTCCAGCGCCACGCCCCTGGATACCTTAGCCAGCGGCGGCGCGGCCAACGCCGTGCAGATGTGGACCGGTCACGCCGGGGGCGTCATCGGCTGCTCCACGGCGGCCCTGCTCATCGGCGGACTGTTCCTGTGGGCGGCGGACGGCATTACCTGGCACATCCCGGTGTCCACTCTGTTGAGCTTCGCCGCGTTTCTGGCCCTCTTTGGCGGGGAGTTCATGACCCCCGGCATGATCCTGGCCCAGATCGGCGGCGGCGGCATCGTCATGGCGGCGTTCTTCATGGCCACGGACCCCGTGACCTGCCCCGTGACGGCTCCCGGACAGATTGTCTACGGCATCTGCGTGGGCACTCTCAGCGGCCTGTTCCGGCTCTTTGGCAGTTCCGCGGACTCCGTCAGCTACGCGGTGATTCTCTCCAACCTCTTGACGCCCCTCATTGACGAGGTCATCGTGCCCAAGCCTTACGGGTTCCGGGCCGGGGAAGGCGTCTCCAAGCCCCACTGGTCCAAATGGCTTCCGGCGGCGGCCTGCGCGGTGCTGGGAACGGTCCTGGTATCCGGCCTGGTGCTGGGCGGCGTCAGTTCCGCCACCCGGGGCATCATCGAGGAGCGGCGTCTGGCGGAGAACATCGCCACCTATCAGGCGGTACTGCCGGAGGCGGTGTCTTTTGGCTTTCAGGATGGGGCCTCTGCCGCCATTGAGGCCCTGGACGGCGGCGTGTACGGCACGGACTTTGGCAATGCCTACGTAAATGAGGCGGTCGAGGCGAAGGACGCCTCCGGCGGCGTGATTGGCTACTTGATCAGCGTCACCAGCGCGGATGGCCGGGACGGCCCCATCACTCTCTGCGCCGGAATCCTGCCGGACGGGACTTTGAACGGTATCGCCTTTACAGAACTGAACGAGACCCCGGGCATCGGCATGGTGGTCGGCGAGGCGGCCTTTATGGACCAGTTCGTAGGGTTAAAGGCGGACCGCCTGACCCTGGGCGCGGAGGTGGACGCCGCCACGGGAGCCACCATTTCCTCCACGGCGGTGGTAAACGCGGTGAACGCGGCCCTGGACTTCTACGCCGCCCATATCCAGGCATCGTAAAGGAGGGAGAGGCATGAATCGTAAGCAAACGAAGGCCCTGCTGGTGGCGTTGGGCGTCTGCCCTGCCCTTGCCGCCGCCGGGACCGCCTGGAGCGGCCTGGTGCTGGGCATTGCCGCCGCTGCGGTGGCGGTCTTGGTAAATCTTCTCTCCGGCCTTTTGGGGACGGCTCTTCCGGTCCAGGCCCGGGTTCCGGTGTCTGTGACCTTGTCCGCCGCTCTGGCTGCCCTGGCGGGACTGGTGGCGGAGGCGTTTCTTCCGGCGTCTGTGTACGCGGATGTGGGGGCGTGGATCCCCCTGCTGGCGGTGTACGGTGTGCTGCTCAGCGCCGCCTGTGCCAAGCCGGACAGCGGGACGCTGTACGGGACGGCTCTGTGGGGCATCGCCGCCTTGACCGTGGCGGGCCTGGCCCGGGAGTTCTTTGGCTCCGGCACCCTGTTCGGGGTTGGGATTCTGCCGGAGGGCCTGTCCGCCCTGGGCATGATCAGCGGCGTTCCCGGCGTGTTTCTGATTTTGGCGTTGGTGGGCATGGCCCTGAACGCCCTGTCTGACGGCGGAAAGGAGGAGGCACCGTGACGGAGTTCTTCATTCTGGCCCTGGTGACGGCCCTTCTGAACCGGGCGTTTCTCCGCTGGAACAAGGGGGAGACGGCGGCGGACCCGGCGGCCTTTGTCCCCTATGGCTGCATCGCCACGGCAGTGCTGGTGGTGTCGGCGGCGGCGGGCTATGTGCTGGACAGTTGGATTCTGATTCCCCTGGGCTGGGAGTTTCTGCGGCTGGTTGTGATGGTCCTGATCCTTTTGGGACTGTCCCTGGTGGCGGGATGGTTTGCCCGGGAGTATTGTCCGGCCCTGTGCCCCCGTCTGACGGAGGAGGCCCCGTGGCTGGCGGGGAACTGCCTGATTCTGGGTGTGGCCCTGGCGTGCATGGGAAGCACCGGTTCCTTTGGGGCCAGTGTGGCGTCGGCCTTTGGCATGGGCGTTGCCTTTACCATCTCCGGCGCGGCTCTGGAAGCGATTTTGGGGCGTATGGACCCGGAGGACCTGCCCGCCGCTGTGCGGGGTGCCCCGGCGCTGTTCCTGTGCGCCGCGTTGCTGGCTATGGCCCTCATGGGCTTCCACGGACTGTCCATTTGAGCAGGCACCTTGCCGATAGAGAAAGCACATGTTGAGATTCAGCCGCACAGAACTTGCTTCTGTGCGGCTGGATTTTTCATCTTGCCCCCATGATTTTAGGATTGCCCTGGGGGAAAATCTCTGGTACAATAGCGGCGAAAAACTTGCAGCAAGGGGGAGAGCACAGTGGGCGGGAGCAAACGCATCTATGTGGCGGATGACGATGAAAACATCCGGCAGATTATCAAGACCTTTTTGGAGAGCGATGGCCACCAGGTGGAGGCGTTTCCCACCGGGGATCTGCTCCTGGCGCGGTTTTTGGAGGCGGAGTGCGGCCTGGTGATTTTAGATGTGATGATGCCCGGTTCCAGCGGCTTTGACATCTGCACGGAACTGCGGAAAAGCAGCACGGTGCCCATTATCATGCTGACAGCCCGGGACTCAGAGACCGACTATGCCATGGGCTTAGGATTGGGCAGCGACGACTATATCACAAAGCCCTTTTCCGCCATGTCCCTGGTTATGCGGGTCCGGGCCATCTTCCGGCGGATCGATTTCGAGAGCCAGAAACACGCCCAAGAGATGCCGGAAACCCTGACCATGGGCGCTCTGGCCTTAGACGATCCCGGACGCCGGGTGCTTCGGGACGGAACCCCCCTGGCCCTAAGCCCCACGGAGTACGAACTGCTGAAATATCTCATGCTCCACGGAGGACAGGCGGTGTCCCGGGAGGAACTGCTCAACCAGGTCTGGGGCTTTGGCACCGCTGTGGAGACCCGGGCCACGGACGACACGGTCCGCCGCCTCCGGCAGAAATTAGACGGCTGCGGCGTGGTGATTGAGGCGGTGTGGGGCTACGGATTCCGCCTGAAGGAGAGCGGCCAATGAAAGGGCAGTGGTTTCGCCAGCGGTCCATCCGCACCCGGATTCTGTTGACTCTGGTAGGCTTGACCAGCGTGATTTTGCTGGCGGTGGCGTTGATGTTCAATCTGCTGATCCGAGAATATGTACGAGGCCGTTTGTCAGACCAATTAGAGTCCATTGAATCCGTTGTCACGTCGGACCGCCGGGGCGGAGGACGAAAGGGACCGGAAGAGCCGACTATGGGCCTCGCCCGGATGGGGAAGGGGCGGAAATTTGACGGCGGCCTGGACCGGATCACCGGCGTCCAGGGGGGTGCTGTTGCCCTGGACAGCGGCGGGAAGATTCAGGATGGCTTAAGCGGGGAGGAGGATGTGTGCGCGGAACTGGCCGCCTGGTTCTCCGACGGACACGCGGAAACGGTTCGGAAGAAGGCGGTGTCTCTGGAGAGCGGGGAGTATCTGGTCTCCGTAGTGCCAGGTCAGGACGAGGCCGATTTCTGGTGGATCTGCTATGTGGACGTAACCGCCATTCAGGCCTTTACCCGGCAGGTGAATGCGGTGTTGTTTGGCATCATTCTGGGGGCCATCGTGCTGTCGGTACTTCTGAGCCGCTGGATTGCGGACTCCTTTGGCTCTCCGGTACAGGCCCTGTCCGCCTTTGCGGGGGAGATTGGCCGGGGGGACTTCCAGCGCCGGGAGTTCCATTTCCGGGATGCGGAATTCCGCCGTCTGGCGGAATCCATGAACCGCATGGCGGAGGAACTACAAGCGGCCAACCGGAAACAGGAGACGTTTTTTCAGAATGTGTCCCATGAACTGCGCACGCCCTTGACCTCCATTCGCGGCAATGCGGAAGGCATTGTCTGCGGCATCATGGACACCCAGACCTCCGGTAAGGTAATTCTGGCGGAGGCGGACCGGCTGGGAGGCTTTGTGGAGGACTTGCTGTATCTGTCCCGCTTGGGCAAGGCCCTGCCGGAGGGGGAGGCTCCGCCCACAGATCTGCGGGAGATTCTCTCCCTGTGCGTGTCGGAACAGCGGTTGGAGGCGGAGCGGCGGGGACTCTCCTTTGCCTTCGACTTTGATGTCGCACCAGTCCTGGTGTATATCCACGGCCGGGACGCCCGGCAGCTCTTTGGCAACCTCCTCTCCAATGCCATCCGCTATGCCGCGTCCACCATTCAGCTGTCTTGCCACGGAGAGGAGGCCGGAGCCGTTGTCACAGTCTCCGACGACGGTCTGGGCATGGCCCCGGAGGATCTGCCCCACGTGTTTGAGCGGTTCTACAAGGGCCCCGGGGGAAAACACGGCATAGGCCTCTCCATCGTGAAGTCCATCGCGGACCTCTATCATGGCACCGTGACAGCGGAGAGCGGACCGGGTGCCCGTTTCACAGTGCGGCTTCCCGGAGAAATTTCGTGAGTTTTGCGTAAAATCCGCGGCCGCTTTTCGGAGATTTTCCGGGGCGGGTCTGCTATACTCCCCCTTGTAAGCGCAAGCAGGCGCGGAAAGAAAAAACGATTGCGCAAAGCAAAACAAGGAGTGAACAACGATGAAATACAAATTCTTAGGCGGCGGGGCGTTGTTGCTGTCGGCGGCCATGGTACTCAGCGGCTGCGGCGGCTCCACAGTGAGCGCGGATACGGACACCCTGGCGGAAAGCGGCATTCAGGTAGTTTCCGCCGTTCCCGCAGCGGTTTCCGCGGACACCGCCGGCGTGGAGACGGCCTTTGCGGAGGCGTTTTCCAGCCGGGACCTGGCGGGCACCTATGACGCCGCCAGCGCGGTCCGGATTGCCCTGAACGGCACGTCCATTTCCTGTGATTCCAGCGCGGTGACGGTCTCTGGTACGACTGTGACCATTACCGCCGCCGGAACGTATCTTTTCTCCGGCACCCTGGACAACGGCACAGTGATTGTGGATGCCGGGAAGGAAGATAAAGTGCAGCTGGTGCTGGAAGGAGTCTCCATCCATTCGGACACCTTTGCCGCAATTTATGTCCGGCAGGCGGATAAGGTCTTTGTCACCTTAGCGGAGGGCACAGTGAATACCCTGTCCAACGGCGGCACCTTCACGGCTATCGACGACTACAATGTGGACGGCGTCATTTTCTCCAAAGACGATCTGACCTTAAACGGAAGCGGCAAGCTGGTCATCAGCGCCTCCGGGAAACACGGCGTGGTGTGTAAGGACGATCTGGTCATCACCGACGGAACCTATGAGATTACGGCGTCCAGCCACGCCCTCTCCGGCAAGGACAGCGTCAGCATCGCCGGCGGCACCTTCACCCTGACGGCAGGGAAGGACGGCATCCACAGTGAGAACACGGAGGACGCCCAGAAGGGCAGCGTCTATCTGGCGGACGGCACCTTTACCATTACGGCAGGCAGCGACGGCGTCTCCGCCTCCGGGATTTTGCAGGTGGACGGCGGAACCTATACCATCACGGCCTCTGAGGGCATGGAGGGCACCTACCTCCGCGTCAACGGCGGCACGGTACAGATTTACGCTACGGACGATGGTATGAACGCCGCCCGGAAGGTCAGCGGCTACACGCCCACCATTGAAATCAACGGCGGGGACCTCAAAGTGGAAGTGGGTCCCGGGGACACGGACGGCATTGACTCCAACGGCAATCTGATCATTACCGGCGGCACCATTGACGTGACCGGAAACTCCGCCTTTGACTGTGACGGCACGGTTACGTTTACCGGCGGCACGGTGATTGTCAACGGCCAGCAAGTGGATACGATTCCCACGCAGATGGGGGGCCGCGGCGGTATGGGCGGCATGGGCAGGAATTTTAACGGCGGCGGGATGCCGGAGGACGGCACCCTGCCCGGAAGCCGGAGTGGTCGGACCCCGGACGGTACCATAGACGGGACCCCGGACGGAATGATGCCCAATGGCCGGGGCGGAAAGGGCCAGAAGCCCGGAAAGAATTTTCAGCAGCGTCCCGATGCGGTGACGAACCCCACGGAGAACGCGGGCGAGAATATGGGAACCATTTGAGAATCGGCGGCACGCTAAAGCAGGAGAGGGCTTCCTGAAGGGAAGTCCTCTCCTGTTATCCACAGTCTGTGCTCTTATGGTGAATCTGTCACCGATCAAAGGACGGATTTACATAATAGACGTTTTTCTCATCCATCTTTTCTTTTGCCAGACGCAGTCCCTCGCCAAAGCGCTGGAAATGCACGATCTCCCGGGCCCGGAGGAACCGGATCACATCGTTCACATCCGGATCGTCGCTGAACCGGAGGATGTTGTCATAAGTTGCCCTGGCCTTTTGTTCCGCCGCTAAGTCCTCGGTCAAATCCGCAATGAGATCGCCTTTTACCTGCATGGAGGCGGCGCTCCAAGGGAAGCCGGAGGCGGCAGTGGGATACACGCCGGTGGTGTGGTCCACGAAATAGGAGTCAAATCCAGCGGTTTTAATCTGGTCCTCGGAGAGATTCCGGGTCAGCTGGTGAACAATCGTGCCGATCATTTCTAAGTGTCCAAGTTCTTCGGTGCCCACATCTGTTAAAAGTCCTTTCAGTTCCGGATAGGGCATGGAAAACCGCTGGCTGAGATAGCGCAAAGAGGCACCTAACTCACCGTCGGGGCCGCCGTACTGTGAAATAATTATTGCTGCCAGTTTGGGATTGGGATTCTTGATCCTGACGGGGTATTGTAGTTTTTTCTCATAGACAAACATTATGCGTTCCCTCCTAAATCCCAGGGCCAGGGGTCTTTCAGCCAGGCGAAGCCGTCCTCCGGGGTCAAATCGGTCTGACACAGGGGGCCGTACATGGCCTGATATTTCTCCCGGCCCTCTTTTGCCATTTGAATGTAGGACCAATAGAGCTGCAAGGCCTCCTGATCCTCCGGGTGGGTTGTAAGGAACAGGCCCAGTTCCTGGATGGCGAAATCCAAGGCCATCAACTCCACCAGGGCGGTATTGGACAGCTGGGTCCTGGCCTGAATCGCTGCCTTAAAGGGCAGGTTCAGTCCGGGAAACAGGGTGCCGGTCTCCAAGGCCTCCATACGGCTGTACCGCACGGGATTCTTTTCCTGTACGGGGATATAGGGGAACGCCAGAGGAGCGCACATTCCGGGCAGACTCCCCTCCGCTCCGCCGCAGCTTCGCGCACTGGCGGCGGTCTGGGCTTCCTGGACAGGCGTATTGGAAGCGGCCGCCGTTTGGGTGGCAGCGTTTTTTTGCTTTTCCATCAGCATGGTTTCTCCTTTACAGGGATGCGTATCGTGTATGGATACGCTCAAACCATCCTATGCGGCGGAGAAAGAGGTGGTGCGTCGGGGCGGAGGGCGCACAAAAAAACGGAAGGTGGAGGATGCCGCCTTCCGTTTTTGTATCGGAACTGAGATTTAATTTAGAAAGTCCTTGAGTTTCTTGCTTCTGCTGGGATGGCGCAGTTTCCGCAGGGCCTTGGCCTCAATCTGCCGGATCCGTTCCCGGGTCACGTTGAATTCCTTGCCCACTTCTTCCAGGGTACGGGTTCTGCCGTCCTCGATGCCAAAGCGGAGTTTCAGCACCTTCTCCTCCCGGGGCGTCAGGGTGGACAGAACCTCCATGAGCTGTTCTTTCAATAGAGTAAAGGAGGCGGCCTCGGAGGGTTCGGAGGCTCCTTCGTCGGGGATGAAGTCGCCCAAATGGGAGTCCTCTTCCTCACCGATGGGCGTCTCCAAAGATACGGGCTCCTGGGCGATTTTCAGGATCTCCCGCACTTTTTCCACGGGCATATTCATTTCTTCTGAGATCTCCACCGGAGAGGGGTCATGGCCCAATTCCTGAAGCAGCTGACGGCTGACCCGGATCACCTTGTTGATGGTCTCTACCATATGGACCGGAATCCGGATGGTGCGGGCCTGGTCCGCGATGGCCCGGGTGATGGCCTGACGGATCCACCAGGTGGCGTAGGTGGAGAATTTGTAGCCTTTCGTGTAGTCGAACTTCTCCACCGCTTTGATAAGCCCTAAGTTGCCCTCCTGGATCAGATCTAAAAACAGCATTCCCCGGCCCACATACCGCTTGGCGATGGAGACCACCAGACGGAGGTTGGCCTCCGCCAGCTTCTGTTTGGCGGTTTCCCCCTTTTTCCGGGTCCGCTCCAACAACAGCCGTTCTTCTGCCGACACCGTTTCGCCGCTGTCCCGCAGTTTCCGCAGTTTGGCCGCGGCCTCATTTCCCGCCGACATGGTGCTGGCCAGGGCGATCTCCTCGTCCGGGGTTAGCAGGGGAACCTTGCCGATCTCTTTCAGGTACATCCGGACTGGATCGTCGATGGAGAAACTGTTGACCAGGGTATTGGGATCGACCAGTTCCTCCTCCTCCACATCCGCGATCTCCTCCGCGGCAGGTTCCTCCTCCATGTTCTCAGGCAGCAGATCCGCTCCAGTGCTGATGTCAATGCTAAGGGCTTCCAGGGAGTCATAGAGCTGGTCCATCTGATCGCTTTCCAGGTTCAGCTCGTCCACGGCGTCCATCAGTTCGGAGGATTCCAGTTTGCCCTTCTTTTTTCCCCGGGCCAGCAGCTGCCGCAGTTTTTCGTTCTGCATCAGCCACGCGGCGGCGGGGAGGGCGGCCACCTGGCTGTCGTCCAGGCGGAGGACCGGTACTTTTTTGGCCTCATCTTCCGCTGGCACCGGGTCAGGCGTTTCAGGCTTGTCCTCTTTTTTCTTTTCGCTTTTCGGTTTCTTTTCCTTTTTTGCGGTTTCCTTAGACGGTTTTTCCGGGGATTCTTTCTTCTTTGCGGCATCTTGGGCGGGTTTCTCCGGGGACGCTTCCTCTTTGACGACAGCTTTGTGCGGTTCCACCTGGGGCGCTACCTCTTTCGCAACAGCTTTGGGCGGTTCCACCTGGGGTGCTGCCTCTTTCACGACAGCTTTGGGCGGTTCCACCTGGGGCGCTACCTCTTTCACGACAGCTTTGGGCGGTTCCACCTGGGGCGCTTCCTCTTTGACGACAGCTTTGGGCGGTTCCACCAGGGGTGCTTCTTCTTTCACGACAGCTTTGGGCGGATCCACCTGGGGCGCTTCTTCTTTCACGACAGCTTTGGACGGTTCCAGCGGAGGCGCTTCCTCTTTGATGACAGCTTTGGGCGGTTCCACCAGGGGTGCTTCTTCTTTCACGACAGCTTTGGGCGGTTCCGCTTCCTCTTTTTTGGGAGATAAGGTCTTTTCTTTTCGGACTGTGTCCTTTCCAAACTGTGCTTTTTCTTTGGCATCCGCCGCTTTTTCAGGGACTTTTGCGATGATTCCGATTTTCTTTGCCACAACTGCCAGCGCTGTTTTCACGGCGGGTTTCTCCGTTCTGACGGCTGGGGCAGCCTGCGTGTCCGGGGACGCTGGCGCTGCAGTATGTTCCTGTCTGTTTTTCATGGCGTTCTTCCTCCGTCTCTTCCAAATTTCTGATATTTCTTCACGGCGGCCAGCAGCGGATCGCCTGCCTGTGCTTCCCTTTTTCCGCTTTCCTCCTGCACAACCCGTATGTAATCCTCCAACGCCCGTTCCAGGTTCCGGGAGGATTGGGGTTTCTGGCAGAAGGCGGCGATGTGGCTCACTTCCTCCGGGGAACAGGCCTCATCCAAGGCGCTCAGGGACACGGGACGCCCTTCCTCCCTGCACTTCCAGAGAATTTGAAACGCCTTTCCCAGCAAGGGCGAGGAGAACTGATCCTCTGACAGCGGCGGCGAGGAGGGAAAGAGGGTATCGTCCATCAGCAGGATCCGGATCAGCCCCTCCTCCGCTTGGGCGGAGCGGATGTTGTCATAGCGCAGTTCCCGGTTCCCGGACCGGAACTGCCGGGTGGGATTCAGCTCCTGAAAACTCATATCTTTTTCGGGCGGCGTATTGTTTCCGCCCTTCCGGTGGGATTTCCCGGGCTGCCGTCCCTGGGTAAGCCGCCGGACATCCAGGGCAATGGCCTCGGCGGGGATGCCGGAGAGTTCCGCCGCCCGGTGGAGGTAGACCTCCTGTTCTGTGGAATCCCCCAGAGAGGCGATAAACCGACTGACCGCACTGCCGTAGGCCGCACGGCCCTCGTCGCTTTTCAAATCGTATTTCGCCGCCAGCTCATCCAGCTGGAACTCTGTCCCCTTTTCACTGCCGGAGAGCAACCGCTCAAAGGCGGCGGGACCCTGATATTTGATAAAGTCATCCGCGTCCTGCTTCACCAGTTCCCCGTCCACCATGCGCCGGGGCAGCTGAAGCACCCGGACAGAGAGCTCCGACGGACGCAACAGGTCCAAGGCCTTTTCCGTAGCGGTTTTTCCGGCGCTGTCGTTGTCATAGCACAGCACCAGCTCTTTCGTAAACCGGGACAAAAGTCGCACCTGTTCCGGCGTCAGAGCGGTACCCATAGAGGCCACGGCGTTGTCAAAGCCCGCCTGGTGCAGGGTGACGATGTCCAAATTGCCCTCACACAGAATGATGTTGGGGCGTTTCGTCTTTCTGGCCAAATTCAGCCCGTACAGGGTCCTCCGCTTGGAATAGACCGGCGTATCGGAGGAGTTCATATACTTCGGTTCGGACTTGTCCAGCACCCGGCTGCCAAAGGCCACCACGTCCCCCCGGGTGTCGATAACAGGGAGCATCAGGCGGTTTCGGAACTTGTCCCGCAGCCGTCCCTCCTGGTTCTGTACCACCAGCCCCGCGTCCAGCAGGTCCTGTTTGCTGTATCCCCGCCGGATCATTTCGGTGAGCAGGCTGTCCCAAGTGTCTGCGGAGGCCCCCATGCCGAATTTGACGGCGGTGGCGCGGCGGATCCGGCGGCGGGCCAGATAGTCCCGGACCGCCCTGCCGTCCTCCGATTGGAGCATCTGGTAATAGAAGCGGGCAGCCTCCCGGTTCAGTTCCAGAATCCTGGCCCGCCGTTTTCCCGCCTCCCGATCCCCTTCCTCCTCCGGGACCTCCATGCCGGCCCGTTTGGCCAAAAACCGCACCGCGTCCGGATAGGGCAGGTTCTCCTCCTCCATAATAAAGCTGATGACGCCGCCCCCCTTTTTACAGCCAAAACAGTAGTACAGCTGTTTATCCGGAACAACATGAAAAGAAGGGGTTTTCTCATTGTGGAAGGGACAGCAGGCCCAGTAGCTGCCCCCCCGGGGCTTTAAGGCCACATAGCTGCCGATCACGTCCACAATGTCGCTGCGGGCCACAAGCTCATCCATAAAACGGGGCGGAAACGCCATGGCTGTCCCCTCCTTTCGCTCAGTTTTGCCAAAATTTCCTCTTTCCATACCGGCCCCTGTCCGTGGATTCCATAGGAATATACGCCATTTCCTCCGTTTTTCCTTCCTGGGACAGGCCGGTTTTCAGAAAAAAACTTCTTCCAGGGCTTTACAGGAAAATCCCGGGCGGTTACAATAGGAGGATACCGCCGGGAAAGGGAGGGGATGGAGAATGGATACGGAACTTTGGGCGGTGCGGCTGGACCGGGAACTGTCCGGCCAAGAACAGGCGGCGCTGTGGTCCCTTCTGCCTCCGGAGCGGCGGCGGCGGCTGGACCGGGTGAAACATACGTCCCAGAGGCAGGAGGCCCTGTGCGCCTATGGACTGCTCTATCTCGCCGCCCGGGAGATTCTGGGCTGGGAGCGTCTGCCGGAAATCGCCCTGGCCTCCACGGGAAAGCCCTGGTTCCCCCGCTATCCCCGGGTACAGTTCAACCTCAGCCACACCGCCGGGGCGGTGCTGGCGGGGATCTCCGAGGGAGCCATTGGGGTGGATATTGAGAAAATCCGTCCTGTCAGTCCCCGGCTCATGGACCGGGTGGCGGATACGGACTGTCCGGAGAAATTTTTCCGGTCCTGGGTCTATCTGGAAGCCACGGGAAAGCGGGACGGAGAGGGGCTGCGGGCGGTCATCCGGGGAGGCAGTCCCCAGGGGGACGGTCTCTATCACCAGCCGGACCTCTTTCCCGGTTACGCGGCGGGAGCTGCCGTCAGTCCCGGCTGTGGGGTCCGGACGGTCCGGCGCTGGTCGCTGTCGGAGTGTGTGCCGGAACAGATATAGGCTGGTGAGCGATCAGATTTGAGATCGGTTGCCGTGCCAGGAACTTAAAATTTGGAAAATCTTCGAGAGCGCGTAGAAAATCTTCGAGAGCGCGTAGAAAAGGAGGGGGACAACCATGGATGTCATACTGGGCATTGACGTAGGCGGATCCGCCACCAAAATTGTGGGGCTGCGGGGGGACAAGAGCGTCATCTCCATGCTGCGGGTCCGGGCGGAGGACCAGACGGCCAGCCTCTATGGGGCCCTGGGGGCCTATCTGAACCGGGAGGGAATGCGCTTAGAGGACGTGCGCCGGGTGGTGCTCACGGGAGTGGGGGCCAGCTTTACGGAGGGGGATATTTTCAGCCTGCCCACCTGCCGGGTGGACGAGTTCTCCGCCTGCGGTGCCGGGGCCCTGGCCCTCTCCGGGCAGTCCTCCGCCCTGGTGGTGTCCATGGGCACGGGAACCGCCTTTCTCTGGGCGGAAGCCGGGGGCAAAGTGGAGCATCTGTGCGGCAGCGGCGTAGGCGGCGGCACCTTGGGCGGGCTTTGCAGGAAACTGGTGGGCATGGAGCGCTTTGGGCAGATCAAGAAGCTGGCGGAACAGGGGGACCTGTCCCGGGTGGACCTGACCATCCGGGATATTACCCGGAACCCGGCGGCGACCTTGGATCCCACCCTCACCGCTGCCAATTTCGGCAATCTGGCGGAGGACGCCTCCCCCGCCGATTTAGCCGCCGGGGCGGTAAATCTGGTATTGCAGGCCATCGGCACCATGTCGATCTTAGCCGCCCGGTGCGTCCACACGGACACGGTGGTGCTGACGGGCTCCGTCACCACCTTGTCCCAGGCGGAGCCAAATTTCCAGAACTTCCAAAAGCTCTACGGCCTGCGCTACATCATCCCCCCCAACGCCACCTTCGCCACCGCCATTGGCGCGGCCCTGTGTTCCCTGTGAGATTCCCCGCGCCATTGGCACCCCCCATACCCGGTTCTCCGAATATGGGGGGCGTTTTTCTCTGAACGGTTGTGTGTTGCTTATTCCACGGTGACGGATTTCGCCAGGTTCCGGGGCTTGTCGATGTCGCATCCCCGCTGAAGGGCCACATAGTAGGCGAACAGCTGCAAGGGGATCACCCCCAGAGATGGCTGGAGAATGGGATGGGTGTCCGGCACCACAATGGCGGCGTCCGCGATCTTTTCCATCCGCTCCCGGTACCGCTCCGTGGTTAGGGCCAGGACCTCCGCCCCCCGGGCCTTTACCTCCACCACGTTGCTCATGGCCTTGTCAAACAGGGCCGCGTGGGTGCCCAGGGCCACCACTAAAGTGCCCTCCTCAATGAGGGAGATGGTGCCGTGTTTCAGTTCCCCGGAGGCGTAGGCCTCGGAGTGGATATAGCTGATCTCTTTGAGCTTCAAAGAGGCTTCCAGTCCCATGGCATAGTCTAAGTTCCGGCCAATGAAGAACACGGAGTCGTGGTTAAAATACCGGGATCCCAGGTACTGCATCTCCTGGATCTGATCCAGACAGGCACGCATTTTGTCCGGCAGTTCCGCAAGGCCCTTTAGAATGGCCTCATACTCGCCTCCCGGCACCGTGCCCAGCAGATCTCCCAGGTACAGCCCGATGAGATCCATCAAAACCAGCTGCGTGGAGTAGGCCTTGGTCGTGGCCACGGCGATCTCCGGACCTGCCCAGGTGTAGATGACGCTGTCCGCCTCCCGGGCGATGGAGGAGCCTACCACATTGACCACCGCCAGGGTTCGTCCTCCCAGGCGCTTGGCCTCCCGGAGAGCCGCCATGGAATCCAGGGTCTCTCCGGACTGGCTGATGATGATCACCAGGGAATTCCGGTCCACCAGAGGGGCGCTGTACCGGAACTCGGAGGCCAGACACACCTCCACAGGACGGCGCAGCAGCCGCTCCCAGATATACTTGCACACCACGCCCACATGGTACGCCGAGCCGCAGGCCACAATATAGATCCGGGACAGGTTCCGGACCTCCTCCGCCGTCATGGAGAACCCGTCCAGGGCCACCCGGCCGTTCTGAACCCGGGGGGAGACGGTTTTCCGGACGGCCTCCGGCTGCTCTAAGATCTCTTTGAACATGAAGTGAGGATACCCGCCCTTTTCCGCGGCGCTCACATCCCAGTCCACCCGGCAGCGCTTCTTGTCCAGAGGCGTCAGCTCCTGGTCAAAGACATCCACGCTCTCGGCGGTGACTACGGCGATCTCCCCGTCCTCCATGTAGGACACGTCCCGGGTGTATTTCAGGATCGCCGTCACGTCGGAGGCGATGAAGTTGCCGTTTTCCCCGTAGCCTAAGATCAGGGGACTGTCTTTCCGGGCGGCAATGAGGGCGTTGGGGTAGTCGGAGCAGATGATGCCGAAGGCGTAGGAGCCCTCAATCCGGCGCAGCACCCGGCCCACCGCTTCCAGCATACTGCCGCACTGTTGGTAGTGATAGCCCAGGAGCTGTACCACCACCTCCGTGTCCGTATCGGAGGTAAAGCGGATGCCCTTGCGCAGAAGGTTCTCCTTGATTTCCAGGTAATTCTCGATGATGCCGTTGTGTACCAGGGCAATGCGCCCGTCCTCGCTGATGTGGGGATGGGCGTTGCAGTCGTTGGGTTCGCCGTGGGTGGCCCAGCGGGTGTGTCCGATGCCCAAGGGACCATCCAGGTCCGCGCCGCCGTGGGTCAGGCCATACAGGGCCTCCAGACGGCCCTTGGCCTTTTTGGCCTGAAGCCCCCAGTTGTCCGACCGGACCGCAATGCCAGCGGAGTCATAGCCCCGGTACTCCATCCGGGACAGTCCTTCCAGCAGAATGGGTGCCGCCTCTACGCGGCCCGCAAATCCAATAATTCCGCACATAGTTCAGGAAAATCCTCCTAAGCGATTCGTTGCAGCGGACAAATGCGCGGAGATTTGCCGCTGTGGGCGGTCCCGGGTCCTTTGTTTTGCGGTTGCCCGCATATTTGAAACCCCAGGTCACGTATCCGCCGGTTCCGGGAGGGCATCCGCCGAAGATTCGATACTCCCTCCGCCTCGTCAACCCGATCTCTTTACGGGTACTGGCGCTTCTTTGAAAAAACGGTCCTCCTCTCCCGGAAACTCCGCGCCGGGGCCGTCTCCTATGCCGCGTTGCGGCACCGGAATGCCCCGCCTTCTATGATACGCTCCCGCGTGGAGCAATATCCGTGAATAAAAAAAGCTGCCGCAGACATACTATCCTGGAATCTACACTCGTGAACGATAAGATTTCCCATCGGTTGCCGTGCCAGCGTCCTAAGATGTGGAAAATCTTAAAGAGCGCGAGTAAAAAACCACGAAACCAAGGTAAAAAGGGGGGATTCGCTTGATTACCGCCTTTGTACGCACGGCAATCCTGTATTTTCTCATTATGATCGGACTGCGGCTGGTGGGAAAGCGCCAGATCGGGGAGCTGGAGCCCGGGGAACTGGTGCTGACCATGATGATCTCCGATCTGGCCTCCGTGCCCATGCAGGATTTCGGCATCCCCCTTCTGGTGGGCATTATTCCCATCCTGGCCCTGCTGTCCTTCTCCATGCTCCTAAGCCACTTTTCCCTCCGAAGCCTCCGGTTCCAGGAGATCCTGTGCGGCACGCCGGTGGTACTGATCCGGGACGGCGTCCTCCAACAGCAGGCCATGGAGCGCAACCGCTATACCTTGGACGAACTGTTGGAGGAACTGCGGAGCAACGGGATTTTCAGCATCGACGGCGTCAAGTACGCGGTGTTGGAGAACTCCGGACACCTTTCCGTGCTGGCCAAATCCCAGCCTCCCACGGCGAAACAGCTGGGCGTCTCCGTGGAACCGGAGACCTTGCCCACGGTGCTGATCAACGACGGCCGGGTCCTCAGCCGGAACCTCCGGGCCTGCGGCCGGGATACGGCCTGGCTGCAAAAGGTCCTCCGGGAGCGGCACGTGTCCTCTCCGGAGCAGGTGTTTCTTCTGACCTTGGATGAGAGGGGGAAGGTTCTGTGCGTAAAAAAGGCGGAGCCCTGATGCGGGGGCCGGTGCCGCCCCTGATTGTTCTGACAGGGATTCTGGCCCTGTGCCTGTGGAATGGGCACCATCTCACCGCCCGGACGGAACAGTGGCAAAATGCCCTCAGTCAGGCGGAAAGCCTTGCCATACGTGAGGACTGGGGGTCGGCGGCGGACACTTTGAGTGAAGCTCTCCAAGACTGGCGCAAGAGCCGGACCTATCTCCACGTGGTCTGCCGCCACGACATGGTCAACGAGGCGGAGGACCTGTACCGCCGCTGCGCCGTCCTGGCAAGGCAGGAACACACGGACCTGTTCCCGGAACTGGAAAGCCTCCGGGGCTGTCTGCATACGCTGGCGGAGACGGAACAGTTCGCCTGGGGGAACCTGTTCTGAGGGCGAAACGCCAAATCAAAGGGTAAACGCCCGGTGAAAGACCTTCTTGCCCTTTCGGATGACGAGGCCCTGTCCGGCGAAGTCCGATTGATCCAGGGTTTCGTCGATATTGGCAATCTTCCGCTCTCCCACGGTGACGCCTCCCTGCTGAATCAGCCGCCGGGCCTCTCCGTTGGAAGCGCACAGGCCGCAGGTAGTCAACAGGGTGATGACGCCAATCCGGCCGTTTTCAAATTTCGCGGCGGGAATCTCCGTGGAGGGCATATGCTCCGCCGCCCCTGTCCCGGAGAACAGGCCCCGGGCAGTCTCCCGGGCAGTCTCCGCCGCCGCTTTGCCGTGGACCAGAGAGGTCAGTTCAAAGGCCAAAATCTCCTTGGCCTCATTGATCCGGCTGTCCTCCCAGGCGGACATGGCGTTGATCTCTTCTAAGGACAGGAAGGTCAGCATCCGCAGGCACTTGACAACATCCGCGTCGTTGACGTTTCTCCAATATTGGTAGAAATCGAAGGGCGTGGTTTTCTCCGGGTCCAGCCACACGGCCCCCCGGGCGGTTTTGCCCATCTTCTTCCCCTCCGAATTCAGCAGGAGGGTGATGGTCATGGCATAGGCGTCTTTCCCCAGCTTCCGCCGGATCAGTTCCGTACCCGCCAGCATATTGCTCCACTGATCGTCCCCGCCAAACTGCATATTGCAGCCCACGGTTTGGTACATATGATAGAAGTCGTAGGCCTGCATGATCATATAGTTGAATTCCAGGAAGGACAGGCCCCGCTCCATGCGCTGCTTGTAGCACTCCGCCCGGAGCATATTGTTCACGGAGAAGCAGGCCCCCACCTCCCGCAGAAGCTCAATATAGTTCAGTTTCAGCAGCCAGTCCCCGTTGTTCAGCATCCGGGCCTTCCCGGGGCCGAACTCAATGAACCGCTCCATCTGGGTCTTGAACCGCTCCCCGTTTTTTTGAATCGTCTCCTGGTCCAGCATGGCCCGCATATCCGTCCGGTTGGAGGGATCTCCCACCATAGTGGTGCCGCCGCCAATCAGGGCAATGGGATGGTTCCCCGCCATTTGCAGCCGCTTCATCAGGCACAGGGCCATAAAGTGGCCCACATGGAGGCTGTCCGCCGTGGGGTCAAAGCCAATATAAAAGGTAGCCTTGCCGGAGTTGACCAGTTCCCGGATCTCCTCCTCGTCGGTGACCTGGGCCAGCAGGCCCCGGGCCTTCAATTCTTCATAGATGCGCATGGAAATTCCTCTCCTTGTGGTGTGATTGCTCCGGGACAGGAAAAGCCCTCTGTCCCGATGGAGGACAGAGGGCGAATTGTTCTCGCGTTCATTAAGATTTCCCAGCACGGCAGCCAGGGGCAAATCTTATCGCGCACGAGGATTCTCGCGGTACCACCTCTGTTTCGCCGCCTCCTCACGGAGACAGCCTCACGCCGTGCGGAAACCCAATCCCTCACGGCTGCGCGGTAACGGGCGCGTCCCGGGACGTGCCTACTGGGGAAAATCCCGTTGGGACGCCGGCTCCAAGGCGTATTCCCCCCGCAGGGCCCTCCCCCTTCCACCGACCGGAGGCTCTCTTTGCGGCCCACAGCGCGGGTACTCTTCCTCTTCCTCGCTGTGCCACCGATTGTAACCCAAACGGAGAGGCTTGTCAAGGGCGCGTTTGTAAAGCTTTTGTGTCGAAATCCGGAAAAGGCGGGGAAGTTTGAAACAAAGTAGTCAGTGCATCAGCACAAAAGGAGGGCATAACAACAAGAGCCCCAAAAGCGGCTCAAAAAAACGGGTTAGCACCATGCTCAGGCAGATTTTGCGGCTAAATCATCTTTGAAGATATAGCCTCTCTTTCTGAGAAGTTCCAGACCCTGCGCCTTGGTAATCACAACCGAATGTTCGGTCAGCTTATCCGCAAGATAACCGGCAGCGGAATAAGGTTCTCTCTTTGACAGGATGTTCCAGATAGCGGTCAGGAGCATCCGGCAAATGGCAATGATAGCCTTTTTGTGTCCACGCCGGGCTTTGAGTCTACGATAGCGTTCCTTGCACTCAGGGTACTTGTTGGACTTGATGACACCATTGGCAATCTGGACGAGAATAGGCTTCAGGTACGAACCAGCCCGGGAGATGCGGGTAGATTTCACTTTACCGTTGCTCTGGTCGTTGCGAGGGCAG
>CAJOHW010000034.1:0-45116 GCA_905234565.1 uncultured Oscillibacter sp.
TGTACTCCGCCGTGTAGCTTTTGTATCCCATGGTATGGGTCTCCTTTCTCCGCACTTTTCAGCGCTTTTTCATCATACCATGTTCACGCTCTTTTTTCGCCCCCTGGTCCGAGAACCGGGGTCCATTATAATAGGACAGATTTGTAGGCCCTTGACAGGGGGATCCATAGATGTTACAATAGTTTTGCACTTTTGCGCGAAAAGATTGTAGGCTTTTCACAATTTGATTGCGCAAAATCGAAAAGTGCGGGATTTTGACAGGAGGGGCATCCAATGAAGAAACACCTTGTGGCCCTGGCGGCTTTTCTGGTCTTAGTGATCAGTCTAAGCGGCTGCCAGATTCAAAAGACCGTCCGGATCGATCCCCGTGCGGACCTCTCCGGCGGCGGAGGCGCTGCCGTAGGCGGTGTCAGCGCCAAAGTGAAGAAGGATCCGTACACCGCCGAGCAGATCAAAATCGCGTACGTAGCCCACGACCTGGGCACCCCCAACAACCAGGCCTGGCTGGAAGGCATCCAGCGGGAGTGCGGCTCCTGGGACAACATCATCGTGGACGCCTTCAACGGCGAGAGCTCCGCGGAGACCCAGGTGCAGATCATGGGGGACATCATCAACCAGCACTATGACGCCATCATCCTCCAATGCTCCGACGGCACCGCCCTGGCTCCCACCGTAGCCCAGGCGGAAGAGGAGGGCATTCCGGTCATTACGTTGAACCTGGACGCGGACACGGTCCACAGCGCCCTGGTCATGGCAGTGGACTATGACGCCGGGCGCATGGCGGCGGACAAAATGGCCGAACAGCTGGGCGGCAGCGGCAAGATCGGCATCATCCAAGGCGTCCCCGGCCTGCACCGCACGGACAATCTGGAACAGGGCTTCCGGGACACCATCGCCAACTATCCCGGCGTGGAGATTGTGGACGCCCAGTCCGCGTCCTTTGAGAAGGAGACCGCCATTACGGTCATGAACTCTTTCCTCCAGAGCCACAGCGACCTGGCTGGCGTGTTCTGCATCAACGACGCCATGGCGGAAGGCGCGGCCCTGGCGGCGGAATCCGCCGGCAAGGGCGGACAGCTGGTGATCTGGGGAGCGGACGGCGAGAAGGACGCCCTGACCATGATCGAAAACGGCCAGATGAGCGGCACCATTTACACCAACAGCTGGGACGAGGGCTCCACCGCCGCGAAGATCGCCCTTTTGATGATCGGTTCCGAGTACAGCTACAACGTGCTCACGGAGACCCCCCAGGTCATTATGGAACCCATCGTGGCTACGATTGAAACCGTCGGCAGCATCGCCGCGGAGGACCGTTGGTAACCTGCTTTTTCTTGAGAGAAAAAGCAGACAAAAAGAACTTTAGCGCGCCCTAAAGGCGGGTGGGTAACGAAAGATCTTCCACGGCAACCCAGGCTGGCGTTGGGCCAGCCGAAACAAGGGCATCGCGTAAATCACGGAAAAAAGGAGCGGATCGCGTATGAAACAGACCACCCTCCGGCGTTTGATTTCCATCGGGATGCTGGCGGCTCTCATCTTGCTGTTTTCAGCCATGAGCGGTTCCCGGTTCCTCAACGCCGACAACTTCATTGAAATCATCCGGGACGCCTCAGTCACCGCCATCATCGGCGTAGGCGTCACCTATGCCATTATCACCGCGGGCATCGACCTGTCCACCGGCGCGTCCATGGCCCTGGTGGGCATGACCATGGCCAACGTCTACGCCTATACCCTCTGGCCCATTCCCATTATGCTCCTGTGCGGCATTCTGGCGGGGCTGCTGGCGGGCCTGGTCAACGGCTTTATCATCGGCAGGCTCCATGTGCCGGAGTTCATCGGGACCCTGGCCACCATGAGCATTTTCCGGGCCCTGACCTACATCATCGCCATCCGGGACGCCAACGGCGTCATTATGTCCCAGCCCATGACCTATTCCAGCTTTGTAGTGCTGGGCTACGCCGTGGGGTACTTCTACTTTGTGGTCATTGCCATGATCGTCTTTGTGGTGTGCGGACAGATCTTTCTAAAATACACCCGTCTGGGCACGGAGATCTACGCCGTAGGAGCCAACCCCAAGGCGGCCACCCTGTCCGGCATTGACGTGGCCAAGGTGAAGATGGTGGTGTATACCATCGTGGGCTTCTGCTGCGCCGTGGGCTCCATCTTCACCACCGCCCGGCTCCAGTCCGCCACCACCGCCATCGGCCAGGACTTTGAGTTCAACCCCATCGCGGCGGCGGTGGTTGGAGGCGTGGCCCTGTCCGGCGGCTCCGGCGACGTGGTGGGCACCCTGATTGGCGCCATCTTCATGGTGACGCTGGAAAACGGCGTCCGGAAGCTGGGCGTCAACACGGCCTATCAGTATGTGATCAAAGGCATCATCATCATCCTGGTGGTGATGTTTGACGCCTGGTACAAGGGCCGCATGGAACGCAAGGCCCGGGAACTGAGCGCGAAGGAGGGGATGTAAGATGGCGGAAACGATTCTGGAAGCCAAGGGCATTTATAAGAGTTTCTCCGGCGTCCCCGTGTTACAGGACGTGCGCTTTGAGGTGAAGAGGGGGGAAGTCCACGCCCTCATGGGAGAGAACGGCGCGGGCAAATCCACCCTGATTAAGATCATCACCGGCGTCTACTCCAAGGACGACGGGCAGATCTTCTGGGAAGGCCAGCCCGTGGAGATCAACAGCTATCAGGACTGCCAGAAGCTGGGGGTTGCCTGTATCTATCAGGAGCTGTCGGTGATCCCGCCCCTGACGGTGGCGCAGAACGTGTATCTGGGCCGGGAACCCCGGAAGGGCAGGCTCATCGACTATAAGAAGATGAACGAGATGACCCAGGCCCTCATCGACAAGTACGACTTCCCCCTGAAACCCACCACCGTGGTGGACAATCTGGGCATCGGCCAGCGGCAGCTCATTGAGATTTTGAAGGGTCTGTCCCAGGACTCGAAACTCCTGATTATGGACGAACCCACGGCGTCCCTGTCCGGCAAGGAGGCGGAGAGCCTGTTCCGGATCATCAATACCCTGCGGAGCGAGGGCGTGTCCATCATCTACATCTCCCACCGTCTGGAAGAGGTGTATATGCTCTCCGACCGCCTGACCATCCTCCGGGACGGCAAGAACGCGGCGGTGCTGGAAAAGAAGGACATTATCCCCGCCAAGGTCATTGAGACCATGATCGGCAAGGTGGTGGACGAGTCCGCCGGATCCAAGAAGATGCTCCACTCCGAGGACAGCGCCGAGGTGCGTCTGGACGTGCGGGGCCTGACGGACAAGACGGACCGGTTCCGCAACATCAGCTTCCAGGTCCACCGGGGCGAGATCCTGGGCCTGGGGGGACTGATCGGCGCGGGACGGACGGAAGTGGTCCGGGCGATTTACGGCGTGGACAAGGCGGCCTCCGGCGAGGTGTACCTGGACGGGAAGAAACTGGACCCCTCTCCCAAGAACAGCATCAAAGAGGGCATCGGCTTTGTGCCGGAGGACCGGCGGAACCAGGGCTTTATCCCCCTGCTGTCCACCACCAAGAACGTGGCCCTGACCAACTACGACATCGTGAAGATCGACGGCGTGGCCATCAACGACGGCGACGAGCTGGCCATGAGCAAGCGGGCCATTGAGGCCATCGACATCCGTCCGGCGGATCCCAACAAGCCCGTGGGCCTCATGTCCGGCGGCAACGCCCAGAAGGTGGTCCTGGGCAAGTGGCTCATGCGGGATCTGAAACTCCTGATTGTGGACGAACCCACCGCCGGCATCGACGTGGGCGCCAAGGACGAGATCTATCAGATTTTGGAGAACCTGGCGAAGCAGGGAGTTGCGGTGATTGTGGTCACCTCCGACCTGCAGGAGCTTCTCCGGGTGTCCCACCGGATTCTGGTTATGCGCAAGGGCGACATTGTCAAGGAGTTCAAGAACGAAGTGGTCACCCAGTCCCGGGTCCTCTCCGCCGGACAGGGCGTGGAAGAAGAGGCGGAGGCCATTGAGAAAGCTGAGGAGGGGATCGTATGAGCGGGTTCAACTGGGGCAAATACAGCAAGCCTATCATCCTCATCGTGTTTGTGGCGGCCCTGAGCATCCTCCGCCCCGCCGCGTTTCTGACGGTCAGCAACATTGCCAACGTCCTTTGGTCCGTGTCGGTCATCGGCATCATGGTCTGCGGCACCATCTTTGTGTTCCTGCTGGGAGGCATCGACCTGTCCATTGCCACCTTGTGCGGTTTCTGCGCCGTGGTGGTGGTGGAGGTGATCCACTATTTCAATGACAGCGTCCTGGGCCTCTTTGTGGGCATCCTGGCGGCGCTGGCGGTAGGGGCCCTGGCGGGGTGCTTCCACGGGTTCATCATCACCCGGTTCCAGGTTCCGGCGTTCCTGGTGACGTTTGCCACCCAGAGCGTGTTTATGGGCCTTTCCATGGTGGTGACCAACAACAAGATCGTCAGCTGCACCTCTCCCAAGGCCTTCACGGCCATTGGCTCCATGAAAATCCTGGGGTTCCCCCTGCCCATCTACTTCATGCTGATAATGGCGGTGCTGAGCTGGTTTCTGCTGCGGAAAACCGTCTTTGGCCGCTATGTCTACGCGGTAGGCGGCAACGCCACGGCGTCGGAGATCTCCGGCATTAACGTCAAGAAGGTGACGATTCTCTGCTACGTCCTCTCCGGCGTCACCACCGCTATCGGCGGCATCATCCTGGCGTCCATGACCCAGCAGGCCATGGCCTCCACCGGCTCCGGCTACACCAACGATGTGATTACCGCCGGGGTCATTGGCGGCGTCAGCCTTCTGGGCGGCGAGGGCACAGTCCCCGGGGCGATTTTCGGCGCGGTCCTCATGGGCCTTTTGAACAACGGCCTGAACCTTATGAGCGTGCCCTCCACCCAGGCGGGGCTGGTGAAAGGACTTGTGATCATCGTGGCGGTGGCCTTTGACGCCCTGCAGCACGCGGATCAGTCCCGGAAGAAGGTCAAGAAGATCGCCGCCAAGAAAGCGGCGTAAGCGGAAAGCGGGAGGACAGCGTATGAAGAAGATTGACGCGCATCTGCACCTGGCGAAGATTCTCGCCGGCTACTGCCGCCGGGGGGAACTGCGGGCGGTAGGCGGAGGCCGGGCCCGGTGGGGCAACGGGGAGGAATTCCAGCTCCTTCCCACCAACGGCGACTACGGCGACGACTGCTTCACGGCGGAACAGGCCTTGAAGATCATGGACCGCAACGGCGTAGAGCGGGCGGTGCTCATGAACGGCAGTATGTACGGCTTCCAGAACATCTACCACGAGGAGCTTTTGGAGAAGTATCCCCACCGCTTCTGCCCCTCCTGTGAGGTAGATCCCTTTGCCACGAACCACATCAAGGCTTTGGAGCGGTTCTTAGACGAGAAGAAGTTCCATCTTGTGAAGTTCGAGGTCAGTTCCGGCGGCGGCCTCATGGGCTGCCATGAGCCTTTCGACCTCTCCGGGGACCGGATGATGGAGATCTACAAGAGGATCGAGGCCCGCAGGGGCGTGGTGGCCCTGGACGTGGGAGACATCGACATGGAGAGCCACCAGACCCTGGCCCTCATGCGTGTGGCGGACCGGTGCCCGGACTTGAAGGTGGTCATCTGCCACCTGCTGGCCCCGGCCCGGGAGAAGCGGCGGGAGTGGCTGGCGGAGCTGGCGATTTTGAAACAGGCCAACATCTGGTTCGACATCGCCGCCATGCCCAAGATCATGTCCCCGGACCCCTATCCCTACCCCGAGACGGTGGACTATTTGAAGATGGCGGCGGACGTGGTAGGCGTCAGCAAGCTCATGTGGGGCACGGACGCGCCCTTTGCCGCCACGAAAGACACCTATGAGCATCTGACGGACTATCTGGAAAAGACGGAGGCCTTTACGGAGGCGGAGAAGTCCCAGATCTTCTATGAGAATGCCCGGGGGGTCTATTTCCCCGCCGGATAAGCCGGAGGATGGACTCTGCTTCCCGCCCCGGAAGGGGCGGGAAACGGGACTGTGACAAGTGTGGCAAAGGAGGAGCCATGAAGAAACTGGTGAGCCTTTACGGGGCACACTCCCCGCTGTATGACAAGATGAACGACCGGGCCAAGGCTTACGCCGCGGAACTGGATCTGGACTACGTGTGGGTACCCCAGACCCCCTTCTCCCCGGACAGCGCCGTGGCGGCCCTGGAAGGGGCGGACGCGGGCATCATCGACGTGGACCGCTATGACGGGGCCATTTTCTCCCGGATCAAGGACAGCGTGAAACTGCTGGTGCGCTACGGCGTGGGCTTTGATTCGGTGAACCTGCCGGAGGCGTCGGAGAACGGCATCGCCATTGCCCGGACCACGGGGGCCAACGCGGAGGCCGTGGCGGAGATGGCCATGGCCATGATTCTCAGCTGCAAGCGCCAGTTGACCCGGAACCGGCTGGTGGTGAACTCCGGCCAGTGGGGCCCCAAGGATGTAGGCGGCGAGATGAAGGGCAAGAAGCTGGGCCTTCTGGGCTTTGGCATGATCAGCCGTCTGCTGGCGGGACTGTTTACGGGCTTCCAGGTGGAGGTACTGGCCTACGATCCCTTCCTGACGGCGGAGCAGATAGCCGCCGCCGGAGCCAGAAAGGTGGATCTGGACGAGCTGTTCCGGGAGGCGGACGCCATCAGCATCCACATCCCCTACACGGAGGAGTCCCGCAACCTGGTCAACGCGGAGCGGCTGGCCATGATGAAGGAGAACGCCGTGCTGATCTGCACCGCCCGGGGCAACATCGTGGACGAGGACGCCCTGTATGAGGCGCTGAAAGCACACAAGATCCTGGGCGCGGGCCTGGACGTGTACGCCCAGGAGCCTCTGCCCGCCGATTCGCCCCTGATCACGCTGGATAACGTGGTTCTCACCCCCCACGTGGCCGCCCAGACGGAGGACGCCCTGTGGGCCATGTACAAGAAGGCCATTGACATCGCGGCGGACTTCCTGTCCGGCAAGGACATTGGACGGGATCTTCTGAACCCGGACTATCAGAAATAAATCGAAGGGTGGAGCCGCCATCCCGCCCTCTGCGGGCGGGGTGGCGGTTCCTTAAAGGCGGAAAAGAGCGTAAAAAGCGAAAGGATTCCGGTTTATGAGACGTTTGGCAAATTTCTTCTGCACCCGGCTGTCGGCGCTGACCCTGGCCTTGGGACTGGCCCTGTTTCAACCGGCTATGGCATCGGAGGCGGGAAAAACCGCCTTTACGGATGTTCCGGCAGGGGCCTATTATGAGGACGCCGTGGCCTGGGCGGCGGATCAGGGGATCACCCTGGGCACCACGGACACCACTTTCGCGCCGCTGGCCACGTGCAGCCGGGGCAATGTGGTGACGTTTTTGTGGCGCTGGGCGGGAAAGCCGGAGCCCCATGCCGCCAAAACGTTTTCCGACGTGGCGGAGGACAGTTACTGCGCTTCCGCCGTTCGGTGGGCGGTAGAGAAAAACGTAACCCTGGGCACCACGGAGACAACATTTTCTCCCAACGCCCTTTGCTCCTACGGGCACATTCTGACGTTCCTGTGGCGCTTTTTGGGTTCTCCCGCGTCCCAGGGCACCGGCACGCTGGCGGGACAGTACCCGGGGCGGTACTACCAGACTGCCGTGGAGTGGGCGGAGGAACAGGGCCTGCTGGTCGACTGTTTGGAGGGGTTCTTCCCCACAGCCCCCTGTCCCCGGGGGGATGTGGTGCAGTTCCTCTATCTGACGCGCCTTGTCAGCGCGGAAGAGTGCCTTGCAAACTACCGGAAAGCCGCCCTGATGGACAAAGACGGGAATCCCGCCTCTCTCACCGCTTCGGATGTCGTGTGGGCGGAGCTGATGACTTACGGCGCGTGGAATGACCACCCGGACCGGGGAGGCCGGATGTTGAACATGACGGAGGAACAGTCCAGCCGGCTGGTATGGGTGGTCCGGGCGGACACGTCCCTGTCCCTGGGCGGCATGATGGGTCCGCCGCTGGAAAACGTCACCGCGCTTTTGGTGTTCGACGCCCGGACGGGAACCCTTGTGGAGGAGGGCTTCCGGGCGGGAGAAGTCAGAAATAACTGACAAATGGATGGTAAGGATTGTAACAAAAGGAGGAAAGGGGTTCGGTATGCGGTACTATATCGGCCTGGACAACGGCGGCACGGCGACGAAAGCCGCCCTCTTTGACAGCCGGGGCAGAGAACTCGGATCCTACGGCATTTCCACCCGGTCCCTGCACCTGAAACCGGGGTTTGTGGAGCGGGACATGGAGGAGATGTGGGAGGCCAACTGCACGGTGGTGCGGGAGGTCCTCCGCGCCACGGGCATCGATCCGGCGGATGTGGCGGGTCTGGGCATCTCCGGCCACGGCAAGGGCCTGTACCTCTGGGGGAAGGACAACAAGCCCCTGCGGGGGGGCATCATCTCCACGGACAACCGGGCCTGGAAGTACGTCCGGGACTGGAAGGAAGACGGCACGGAGGACAAGGCCTTTGCCCTGTCCTGCCAGCACCTGATGTCCTGCCAGCCGGCGGCGCTGCTGGCGTGGCTGCGGGACCATGAGCCGGAGAACTACCGGCAGATTCAGTATGTCTTTGCCTGCAAGGACTATGTGCGCTTCCGTCTCACGGGAGAGGCCCGGGCGGAGATCACGGACTACTCCGGTTCGGGGCTGATGAACTTGAAAACCGGGGAGTTTGACCGGAAGCTGCTGGAACTGTTCGGCATAGAGGAGATCTGGGACGCCCTGCCGCCGCTGTGCCGGGCCACGGAACTGTGCGGCGCGGTGACGGAGGAGGCGGCGGCTCTGTGCGGCCTGAAAGCCGGAACCCCGGTCATCGGCGGGATGTTCGATATCAACGCCTGTGCCATTGCCGCCGGCGTCACGGATCCGGACAAGCTGTGCATGATTGCGGGCACCTGGTCCATCAACGAGTATATCCGCAAAGAGCCGGTCCTGGACGGCTCCGTGCAGATGAACTCCCTCTTTGCCCTGCCGGGGTACTATCTCATTGAGGAGTCCTCCCCCACCTCCGCCGGGAATCTGACCTGGTTTGTCCGCCAGATCATCCCGGAACTGGAACAGCAGGTCAAGGCCACCGGGGAGAGCGTCTATGATTTGATTGACGACAGCGTGGAGAGCGTGCCGCCGGAGGAGTTTGTGCCCATCTTCCTGCCCTTCCTCATGGCGTCCAACGTCCACCCCAACGCCAAGGGCTGTCTCATCGGCGTCAGTTCCGCCCACACCCGGGAGCATATCGCCCGGAGCATTTTTGAGGGCGTGACCTTCTGCCACCGCTGCCACTATGAGCGGCTTATGGCCACGGGACGGCCCAAGCCCACGGTGATTCGTCTGGCGGGGGGCGCTGCCCGGGCGGCGGTCTGGGCCCAGATGTTCGCGGACGTGATGCAGGTGCCCGTGGAGACTTTGGAGGCCAACGAGACGGGGGCCCTGGGCTGTGCCATCGCGGCGGCGGTGGCGGCAGGGGAGTACGCCTCCTTAGACGAGGCGGTGGCGAATATGGCGGCGTTTTCCCCGCCGTATCTGCCGGACCCGGCGAAAGCGGACATCTACAACCGGAAATACCACCTGTATGTCCGGGCCATCCAGTGCCTGGACGGATTGTGGGACGAGGTGCAGTCCCTGGCGGATTTGGAGCACAAGGCATAAAGAAGAATCCCCATGGATTCCGGCGCGCAACCGGAATCCATGGGGCTTTTTTCTGGGCGGATGAGAGGCTTTATCCTTCCGCCGGACCGTAGGGTTCCGCCAAATTGACGCCGCCGTAGGCGCTGGCCAGAGCGCCGTCCACCAGCCAGCGGACCTCCCGCACGTTTTCCAGGGAACAAAGCGACTGGTCCATGGCCCGCAGGGCCAGGGACAGGGCGGCGGAATCCAGCCCTTCCAGCAGGGCGGAGGACAGGTTCACAAAGCAGATATCCCCGTCCAGCCGCACGGACCGGACCCGGAACCCCTCCGGCAGGGCCGGGGACAGGTCCCGTCCCTCCGGCCCCCCCTCCACGGCCTGGACCACCGCCTCCACCTGGGTGTCCCCCTCATAGATGGACAGGGTCCGCTCCTGGGCGGTCAGGGTACCCTCGGCGTCTGGGAAGTACAGCTCCGCCTCGATGGTCTCCACCACATCCCCCTCCGGCAGCAGCAGCACGTCCCGGGCGGTAAAGGACTGCTTGTCCCGGTAGGACAGAGCCTGGCCCTCTACGGTGATCTGTACCAGGGAGATCTCCGGGATTTGGGTCAGGGTCAGGGTGACGGCGTAGTCCGCCAGGGTCAGGGCCACGCCGGACAGGGAGCCGTAGGGGGCGGAGAAGTCCGCCACGGCCCGGCTGCCCCGCAGTTCCAGGGACAGCAGTTCCGTGCCGCCGGGGATGGTGTTCTCCAAGCCGTCCTCTCCCACGGGGCCCCGTAAAAGTGCCGCCAGCAGCATCTCCCCCATCTCCTGGGGGGCTCCCCGGCTGTCCGACGGGATCCCCGTGGACACCGCCCGCAGGGCCCCCTTCCCGGCGATGGGGTCTAAGTTCCCCTGAAGCAGGCTTTTTTCCAGGAAGTACAGGGCATAGTGGTCCTCCGCCGCCCGGTCCGCATGGGAGGCGCAGCCCCCCAGGACCAGCGATATCAGCGCCCCCGACAGGAAAAGCGCCGCCGCCGTAAGCAGGCCCCGCCTCATGGGGCGGCCTCCGCGGGCCAGCGGACCGTAAAGACCGCGCCGCCCAAAAAGCGGTTGTCCGCCTGGACGGTGCCGCCCCGGCGGCGCACCGTGTCGCTGACAATGGCCAGCCCCAGTCCGGTGCCCCCGGCGGCCCGGGACCGGGCCTTGTCCACCCGGTAAAACCGCTCAAAGATCCGGGTCAGTTCCGCCTCGGGAATCCCCGCGCCGTTGTCCTCCACCGTCAGAACCACTTCGTCTCCCTCCCGCCGCAGGGCCACCTGCACCGTGCCCCCCTGGGGGGTGTACTTCACCGCGTTGTCAATGAGGTTATAGAACACCTGATAGATCTCGTCCTTCGTGCCCCGGACCGTACACCCCTCCTCCGCGTGGTAGGTAAGCTCGATGCCCCGCTCCTGGGCCAAAAGGCTCATCATCCGCAGCACCTGTTCCAGTACTGGCAGCAGTTCCACAGGCCCGGGCTTATCCAAGATGCCGCTGTCCAGCCGGGTCAGGCGCAGGAGATCCTCCGTGATGCGGCTGAGGCGGTCCGCCTCCACGCCGATGTCGGATACGAACTCCCGGGCCAGGGCGGCGTCCATGTGGGGGGTCTCCAGAATGGAGTCCGACAGCAGCCGGATGGCTGCCAGGGGGGTTTTCAGCTCATGGGAGGCGTCGGAGACGAACTGCCGCCGGGCGCTCTCCGTGGTTTGGAGGCGGTCCGTCAGGCTGTTGAACTCCCGGCCGATCTGGGCGATCTCGTCCCGGCCAAAGATCCGGGCCCGGTGGCTGTACGCCCCCTCCCGGACCTGCCGGATGGCGGTTAGAAGGGCCTGGATCTTCCGGGCCAGCAGGGCGGAGAGCAGCCAGCTCAGCCCCAGCACCACCACGCCCACCACGGCGGAGAGCCGCAGGAGGTTTCCCTGTAATTCTTCCAGCAGCGCGGCCTGTTCCCGGTCGTACTCATAGGCGTACACCGCCCCCACGATTTCGTTGCGGTACAGCACCGGGGAGGAGGCCCGGCTGCGGAAGGCCCCGTTCTCATAGATACAGCTGAACGCGTCATAGCCCATGAGGGCCTGGACCAGCTCCGTGTAGAGGACATAGTCCCCCACGGCGTCCCGGCTCTCCCGGGTGTCGTACAGCACCCGGCCGGACCGGTCCGCCACCAGAATCCGTGACAGGCCGCTCTCCTCCGTGACGGACATGGCGGCGGCCACGTTTTCCTCTGTCAGGTGGTCCAGTCCTGACAGGGCGGACACCATGACGGACACCCCGGAGTACATACTGCTGGCCTTGGACCGGAACACCATGTTCTCCGACACCAGCAGGGGGTAGGTGTTCATGAGCGCCAGCACGGCGATGATAATGGCGATATAGCTCAGGCCGAACTGCATTTGCAGGCTGTCCCGGAACCGGGGCTTTTCCCGGAGGGCGGAAGGTTCCCGCCGTCTACGCCTTGAAATAGTACCCCACCCCCCACTTTGTGCAGATGTGCTCCGGGGACGCGGGATTCTCTTCCAGCTTCTCCCGCAGCCGCCGGATATGGACATCTACGGTCCGGTAGTCCCCGGCGTAGGTGTAGCCCCACACCACGTTCATCAGGTTCTCCCGGCTGTACACCCGCCGGGGGTTCCGCATGAGCAGTTCAATGAGGTCATACTCCTTGGCGGTGAGGTTTACGGTTTTCCCGTCCCGGACCGCCACCCGCTCCTCCGTGTTCAGGGACAGGTTTCCCGCCGTCAGGATGGATCCGCTGCTGCGCCGGACTCCTGCCGCCCGCCGCAGTAAGGCCCGGACCCGGGCCTTCAGTTCCAGCAGGTTGAAGGGCTTTGTCAGGTAGTCGTCGGCGCCGCACTCAAAGCCCATGAGCTTGTCCGCGTCCTCATCCTTGGCGGTGAGCATAATCACCGGCACGTTGGAGAACTCCCGGATCCGCATACACGCCTCTAACCCGTCCACCTCCGGCATCATCACGTCCAGGATGATCAGGTCAAAGACCCCCTCCCGGGCCAGTTCCACTGCCGCCGCCCCGTCGTAGGCGCACTCCACCTGATAGCCCTCGTTTTCCAGATTGAACTTGATCCCCTTTACCAGGGTCCGCTCGTCGTCCACCACCAAAATTTTCATGGCGCTCCGCCTCCCACTGTGATCCGATCCCGAATGGCCGCGTAGGTCCCCGCCCCGATGCCCGGGACTTCCAGCAGTTCCTCCGGAGAGGTAAAGGGACCGTGTTCCCGCCGGTACTCCATGATCCGCCCCGCCAGCACCGGGCCGATACCTGGCAGCTTTTCCAAATCCACGGACCAGGCATCGTTCAGGTCCAGGAGTTCCGGTTCCTCCGCGCCCTCCGTCTCCGGATCGGAGGACTTTTCCGGTTCCTCCGGGGGATTCCGCTCCGGAAGCAGGGCGGCGTCCGGCGGCACAGGCCGCACCTCCACGGCGGGGCGCTGGCCCAGGACGAACAGAGCACACAGAAACAGGGCCGTCAGGGCCAGAAGGGCCCATTCCCCCGGAGATTGTTTCTGTTTCGTTGGTTTTTGTATTTTTTTCATGGTTGCACTCCCGTGGGCTTTTTGCTATACTGAGTCCAGCAAGTCCAAAACCGCGTCCGTTTCCCGGAGTTCTCCCCCGGGACGGCGGGGTTACACACAGTATAGCATAAATGACAGGAGCTGCCTATGAAAAAAACAGTTTTTTTCGCCTATTTTTTGATCTTTGCCCTGCTGCTGGCGGTTCCGGCCCAGGCGGCGGAGGCTGAGGCGGCGGAGTCCCTTCCGGAAGAGACGGCGGAGACAACGGAAGTTCTGCCGGAGGACCCGGGGATTCTGGCGAAAGCCGCCCTGCTGGTGGATCTCAACGACAACGGCAAGCTGCTCTACGGCAAAAATGAGCATCAGGAACTCTATCCCGCCAGCCTCACCAAGATCATGACCTGCCTTCTGGTGCTGGAAGCCGTGGAGGAGGGGCGGCTGTCCCTGGACACGGAGATCACCGCCAGCGACATCGTCTGGACCCTGCCCCGGGACAGCAGCAGCGCCAACATCCTGCCCGGGGAGATCATGAGCGTGCGGAACCTGCTGTACTGCCTGATGGTGGTTTCCGCCAACGAATCGGCGGAGGTATTGGCGGAGGCAGTGTCCGGCACGGTGGAGCGGTTTGTCACCGCCATGAACCAGAAGGCCATCTCCCTGGGCTGTGAGCACACCCATTTTGTCAACACCAACGGCCTCCACGACGAGGACCACTACACCTCCGCCTGGGACATGGCCCTTATCACCCGGGAGGCCATGAAGTACCCGGCCTTTATGACCCTGTGCGACACGGACCGCATTGTCCTGCCTGCCACGAACCTCAGCGGCGAGCGGACCCAGTTCTCCACCAACCACCTGATTTCCAACTGGCGGCTCCGGGGCTATAAGAACGAGGAGGTCCACGGCGTCAAGACCGGATCCACCAGCCAGGCGGGATACTGTCTGGTGTCCACGGCCCAGAGAGGGCGGGAACACTACCTCAGCGTCATTATGGGAGCGGACCGGGTGACGGAGAACAACGGCACGGTGAACTACCGGAGCTTCTCCGAGACCACGCGCCTGTTTAACTGGGGCTTTGACAACTTCGGCTATGCCACGATTCTGGAAGAGGGGGAGCCTATTCAGGAGGTGCCCGTGTCCCTGTCCCGGGTGGATCACGTGGTGGCGGTGGCCTCCCGGAGTATCGAAACTTTGATGCCGGTGAAGCTGGAGGCTTCGATGCTGGAACGGGTGGCCCATTTGGAGGAGGAGACGGTGGAGGCTCCCGTGGAGGAGGGACAGCGCCTGGGCACCTTGGAACTGCGCTATCAGGGCGTGGTCTACGGCACGGCGGATCTGCTGGCGTCCCACAGCGTGGAGCGGTCCCGGATGATGGCGGCGCAGAAGCGGGCGTCAGAGATTGTTCACAGTCCGGCGGTGTGGATTGGCGCGGCGGTGATTGCGGCGGGGGCGGCGGCGTTCTTTGCCAGATCCCTGATCTTTGGCCGCCGCCGCTACCGGTACGGCAAGGCGGTGTCCGGACGCCGGGACGGCTACCGGGGAGGCCGCAGACGGAGCGGGCGGTAAGCCCCATAGAATTATTTATTGAGGATAACGCGCAAGGCCGTCCCGTCGGAAAGACGGGACGGCCTTGTGATCCTTGTGTGCGATGAGATTTGCCGTTAGTTGCCGTGTCATCGGCCTGAACTGGGGCAGAACCTAAAGAGCGCGCTAAAAATCCCCGGAGAAGGAGATTTGCCGTCAGTTGCCGTGTCATCGGCCTGAACTGGGGCAAAACTTAAAGAGCGCGCTAAAAATCCCCGGAGGCGGCTGCCTCCGGGGGATAAATCTGCTTGGGAAAAGATTGTCTCGCTTAGAACGCCTTGTGATCGCAGCCCAGCACGTCGGTGAGCTTGTGCTTGACCAGTTCCTTGATGGCGGCCCGGGCGGGGGTCAGGTACTGGCGGGGATCGAAGTGATCGGGATGCTCCGCGAAGTACTTGCGGATGGTGCCGGTCATAGCCAGACGCAGGTCGGAGTCAATGTTGATCTTGCACACGGCCATGGAGGCGGCCTTGCGCAGCTGCTCCTCGGGAATGCCCACGGCGTCGGGCATCTTGCCGCCGTTCTCGTTGATCATCTTCACGAACTGCTGGGGAACGGAAGAGGAGCCGTGGAGGACGATGGGGAAGCCGGGCAGACGCTTGGAGACTTCTTCCAGCACATCGAAGCGCAGCGGGGGAGGCACCAGCTCGCCCTTTTCGTTGCGGGTGCACTGGGCGGCGGTGAACTTATAAGCGCCGTGGGAGGTGCCGATGGCAATGGCCAGGGAGTCGCAGCCGGTGCGGCTGACGAACTCTTCCACTTCCTCGGGGCGGGTGTAGGAGGCGGCCTCGGCGTCCACGTTGACCTCGTCCTCGATGCCGGCCAGGGTGCCCAGCTCGGCCTCGACCACGACGCCGTGGTCATGGGCATACTCTACGACCTGCTTGGTGATCTTGATGTTCTCATCGAAGGGCAGGCCGCTCTTGTCGATCATGACGGAAGTGAAGCCGCCGTCGATGCAGCTCTTGCACAGCTCGAAGCTGTCGCCGTGGTCCAGATGCAGGGTGATGGGGAGGCCCGTCTCAATGATGGCGGCTTCTACCAGCTTGACCAGGTAGGTGTGGTTTGCGTAGGCCCGGGCGCCCTTGGACACCTGGAGGATCAGGGGAGCTTCCAGCTCCTTGGCGGCCTCGGTGATGCCCTGGACGATCTCCATGTTGTTCACGTTGAACGCGCCGATGGCATAACCTCCGTTGTACGCCTTCTTGAACATCTCGGTGGTGGTTACCGGCTTGGTGTAGGCCATAACAATCATCTCCCGTACATATTTTGCCCCCTCGGACCCCTGCCGGGGCGTCAGGAACAATTTACCTTCCCTATGATACCACAAAAAAAATGGCAACGCAAGTATTTACAATTCTTTTTTTGGATGTTATGATAAGAATTACCAAATTCAACGAGGAGGAATTCCCATGAGTGAACTGAAAGGGGCCTGTATCATCGGCCAGTCCGGCGGCCCGACTTCCGTCATCAACGCCAGCGCCTACGGCGTGATCGACACCGCTCTGAAGAATCCCAGCATCACCCGGGTGTTCGGCGCGGAGCACGGCATCAAGGGCGTCCTGAACGACCGCCTGTTCGACATGAGCCAGGAGGATCCCAAGGAACTGGAACTGCTGAAGTACACGCCCTCCTCCGCCCTGGGCTCCTGCCGCTACAAGATCGCCGATCCCGACGTGGACGACACGGACTACAAGCGGATCCTGGAGATCTTCAAGAAGTACGACGTGCGCTACTTCTTCTACAACGGCGGCAACGACTCCATGGACACCTGCAACAAGATCTCCAAGTATATGCAGAAGGTGGGCTATGAGTGCCGGGTCATGGGCGTGCCCAAGACCATCGACAACGACCTCTTCGGCACGGACCACTGCCCGGGCTTTGCCTCCGCCGCCAAGTATATTGCCACATCCTGCATGGAAGTCTACAAGGACGCCCGGGTGTATGACACGGGCCTGGTGGCCATCGTGGAGATCATGGGCCGTCATGCCGGCTGGCTGACTGCCGCCGCCGCCCTGGCCAGCGCCAAGGGCTGCGGACCGGACCTCATCTATGTCCCCGAGGTGGACTTTGAGATGGACAAGTTCCTGGCGGACGTGGAGCGGATCTACAAGGCCAACAAGAACTGCATGGTGGCCGTGTCCGAGGGCATCCACTATGCCGACGGCTCTTTTGTCTCCGAGGCCAAGACCTCCGCCACCGAATGCCCAGCTGGGTGGTTTGGCCGCCATGCTGGCCAACATCGTCAAGGAGCGCACCGGGGCCAAGGTCCGGGGCATTGAGCTGAGCCTGCTGCAGCGCTGCGGCGCGCACCTGGCCTCCAAGACCGACATTGAGGAGAGCTACGCCTCCGGCAAGGCCGCCGTGGAGAACGCCGTGGCCGGCATCACGGACAAGATGGTGGGCTTCGAGTGCACCCGGGAGGGCGGCAAGTACACCTGCCAGACCAAGCTCCTGAACCTGACGGATGTTGCCAACACGGAGAAGAAGGTCCCCCTGGAGTGGATCAACAAGGACCACAACGGCATCGAGCAGGGCTTCATCGACTACGCCCTGCCCCTGATCCAGGGCGAGCCGGATCTCCCCAAGGAGGACTCCCTGCCCCGGTTCGCCAAGCTCAAGAAGGTGCTGGCGAAGTAAGAGGGCCGATCCAACAAGATCAGGCGCAAAAAAGCGCACAGGCGGCGGGAAGGGCAACCTTCCCGCCGTTTTTAGCGGACGTTTCCGGAAAGCGTTTTTCCCGGTTGTTTTTTTCCGGGGGATATGGTATGATAGAAGGAGAATCCCCCTATGGGAAATTTTCTTGGACAGGAGTGATGTGCCATGGTCAGGCTGATTATGGGTGGAAAAGGCGAGGGAAAGACGAAACAGCTCATCGAAATGCTCAATCAAGCGGCCAAGGACGAGCCCGGCAACGTGGTCTGCATTGAGGCGGACCGGAATATGACCTTTGACATCCATTACCAGATCCGTCTCATCGACGCCCAGGAGTTCCAGCTGAAGAACTACGACCTGTTCCGGGGCTTCCTCAGCGGGCTGTACGCGGGCAATTACGATATTTCCCATATCTTCATCGACAACCTCTGCAAGATCGTAAACCGGGACGTGGACCAGGACACGGAGGCGTTTTTGTCCTGGCTGGATCTCTTTGGGGAGAACAACGGCGTGAAGTTCACCGTCACCATCAGCGCGGACCGCTCCGCCGCCACCCCGGGCATGATCCGCTATCTCTAAGAGGGCGTCCCGTTCTCATAAAATTACAATAAAGCACACAAAGCACACAATAAAGGAGGAGATCCAATGTATCAGACCATCCGCTACGAGAAAAACGAGAACATCGGCATCCTGACCATCAACCGCCCCCAGGCATTGAACGCCCTGAACGCAGAAGTGGTGGGGGATCTGGAACGGGTGCTGGATGATATCGAGCACGACAGTGCCCTCCGGGTCCTGATCGTCACCGGGGAGGGCCGCTCCTTTGTGGGCGGGGCGGACATCGGGGAGATGTGCCCCATGAACCTCAGCGAGGGCCGTGCCTGGGGACGCCGGGGCAGCGCGGTCATGCGGCGGATCGAGAAGCTGGAAATCCCCACCATCGCGGCGGTGAACGGCTTTGCCCTGGGCGGGGGCTGTGAGCTGGCCATGTCCTGCGACATCATCCTGGCGGCGTCCCCCAACGCGGAGGGCAAGGGCGGGGCCAGGTTCGGCCAGCCGGAAGTGGGTCTGGGCATTACCCCGGGCTTCTCCGGCACCCAGCGTCTGCCCCGGCGGGTCGGGGCCGCCAAGGCCAAGGAGCTGATCTTCTCCGGAAAGATGATCGATGCCTTTGAGGCCAAGCAGATCGGCCTGGTGAATGAGATCTATGCCCCGGACAAGCTCATGGAGGGGGCTCTTGCCATGGCCCAGTCCTTCGCGGCCAACGCCCCCATCGCCGTGAAGTACTCCAAAGCCTGTATCGACCGGGGACTGCAAATGGACATTGACGACGGCGTGGCCCTGGAAAACGAGTTCTTCGCCATGTGCTTTGCCACGGAGGACCAGAAAGAGGGCATGGGCGCGTTTTTGGAGAAGCGGAAGGACAAGCACTTCCAGAACCGGTAATCCGGAGATCCAAGTCCATAAGCGAGGAGAGACAGGGAAGCGGTCCGCCGCTTCCCTGTGCTTTTTATGGTTTTGACGCGCCCGGTTTCGGTCCGATGGATATACTATACGGGGAGGGATGAGGATGAAAAAGCGGATTTGGATTGCGGGGGACCCGGGGAAGTTTTTCCGGTACGCCCGGGCGGTGGAGGCCGCGGGAGGGACCCCTTGCTTCTCCGGCGGACCGTGGAGTTTGGAGGACTGTGACGGCCTGATCCTGCCCGGAGGCGGGGACGTGGAGCCCTGGCGCTATGGGCAGGAGAACACCGCTTCCCGGAACCTGGACCCGGCGCGGGACCGGGAGGACATGGAACTGTTGGAGAAGTTCACGGCGCTGGGAAAACCGGTACTGGGGATCTGCCGGGGGATGCAGGTGGTGAACGTGTTTTTCGGCGGGACGCTGATCCAGGATCTCCCGGGACACAATCAGATCAATGGAAAGGATCGGCTTCATCCGGTCCGCACGGCGGCGGGACCCTTCCGGGACCTCTGGGGGGAACACTGTCAGGTGAACAGCGCCCACCATCAGGCGGCGGACCGCCTGGGCGGGGAATTGGAGGCGGTCCAGTGGGCATCGGACGGCGTGGTGGAGGCGGTGTGCCACCGGCGTCTCCCGGTGTGGGGGGTCCAGTGGCACCCGGAGCGGCTGGGAGGCTTTGCGGGGGAGGACCTGTTCCGGGCCTTTCTCCGCCTGTGACGCCCCGGGACGCCGGGAAAGAGGGGGATCCAGTAAAGTTTTTTTCGAGTACACGGTTGATTTTGTGAAAAATACACAAACTAACCCCGGTTTTTCCCTCATAGGGGGCTTGACGATCCCGGCCTGAAAGCGGTATAATAGGGCTGGTTTTGTGTGGGGAGAATGGAAGAACGCGCCGCTTCCGTACCCGCGCAGGCGCAGGGGAGAGGAAAAGCCGGCTTTACGCGGAAGGCCGCCGCCATCATGCGCTTCACTTTCGCAAAGGCGCGCAGGAAAGGAGCAAGCACAATGGAGAAAAGAAAGAACGAACAGCAGCGGTTTCACGAGGGGATTCTGACCGATGGCTGGCGTTATTTCGGTGCGCATCCGGAGATGCGCGAAGGCGTGCGCGGCTGGCGGTTCCGGACCTGGGCCCCCCGCGCTTTGGGCGTTTCCGTAGTGGGGGAGTTTAACAACTGGAATGAGAACGCCAACCCCCTCCAGCGCAACGGCGAACTGTGGGAGGGGTTCATCCCCAGCCTGCAGCAGTACGACGTATATAAATTCGCGGTCCGGGGCAAAGACGGCCAGGTCCGGCTGAAGGCGGACCCCTACGGCTTCCACACGGAAACCCGTCCCGCCACGGCCAGCAAACTCTACGACATCACCGGCTTCCCCTGGTCCGACGGAGCCTTCCGCAAGGCCCGCAAGCCCATTTATGAGGCCCCTCTGAACATCTACGAGGTGCACCTGGGCTCCTGGCGGCGGCGGGACAACGGGGACTTCATCGACTACCGGGATATGGCCCGGCAGCTGGCCCCCTATGTGCGGGAAATGGGCTATACAGCCATAGAACTGCTCCCCGTGACGGAGCATCCCCTGGACGACTCCTGGGGCTATCAGTGTACCGGCTACTACGCCCCCACCTCCCGGTACGGCACCCCCAAGGACTTCATGTGGTTCGTGAACCATATGCACGAAAACGGCATCCTGGTGATTCTGGACTGGGTCCCCTCCCACTTCTGCAAGGACGCCCAGGGCCTCTACGAGTTCGACGGCACTCCCTGCTATGAGTACACCGATCCCAACAAATGGGAACACGCCAGCTGGGGCACCCGGGTGTTTGACTATGGCCGTCCGGAGGTGTGCAGCTTCCTGTACTCCTCCGCCCGGTACTGGCTGGAGGAGTACCACGTGGACGGACTGCGGGTGGATGCCGTGGCCTCCATGCTGTATCTGGACTACGACCGCCAGGGCGGCGGCTGGACCCCCAACAAATACGGCGGAAACCACAATCTGGAGGCCATTAAGTTTTTGCAGGGCATGAACGCCGTGGCCTTCCAGACGGACCCCAGCGCGCTGATGATCGCGGAAGAATCCACCGCCTGGCCCAACGTGACGAAACCCCCGGCAGCGGGAGACGAGGAGAGCGACGCCCTGGGCTTCAATCTCAAGTGGAACATGGGCTGGATGAACGATATGTGCCACTATTTGAAGCTGGACCCCTGGTTCCGCCAGGACCACCACAAGGACATCACCTTCTCCATGATGTACGCCTTTTCGGAGAACTACGTGCTGCCCATCTCCCACGACGAAGTGGTACACATGAAGGGCTCCGTGGTGGGGAAGATGCCCGGGGACTATGAGAACCAGCTGCGCTGTACCCGGGGGTTCTACTCTTACCTCCTGGCCCATCCGGGCAAGAAACTGCTGTTCATGGGGGCGGAGATCGGCCAGTGGAACGAGTGGCACTCCGACCGCCAGCTGGACTGGTACCTGCTGGAAAAGAACGAGTCCAGCCGCCAGCTCCACCAGTTCTTCAAGGACGCCAATGCCTTCTATAAAAAGACCAAAGAACTGTGGGAAGTGGACTTCAACTGGACGGGCTTTGAGTGGCTGGTGCCGGACGACAACCACAACAACGTGGTGGTGTTCCTGCGCAAGGACAAGAAGGGCAACGAGCTTCTCTGCGCCGTGAACTTCTCCCCCAACGACTACCCCAGCTACCGGGTGGGGGTGCCTCCCCGGAAGAAGTTCGTCCCGGTGTTTACCACGGACCTGCCGGAGTACGGCGGCAAGGGCTTCTACGACAAGGAAGAAGTCCCGGTTCTGGACGAGGAATCCCACGGGAAGGACGCCTCGATCCTCATCCGCATCCCGGCCTTTGGAGCGGTGTTCCTCCGGGGCGAGGGAGCCCTGCGCCGGAAAAAGCGCAAGGACGCGGGCATCCCCAAGGGCCCGAAAGCCGTGAAGGCCGGGGAGCCCCAGGCGGAGGCCCCGGAAGCTGAAAAGGAACCCGCCGCGCCGGTGAATAAGGCCGGAACGAAGCCGTAATTATTGCGCTCGCATTGCCGGGGCCTGACAGCGGCCAGGCTCCGGCGGAACGGACGCTTTAATGAAACAATAGGCAAAAAAGGAGCTGGAAAGAACATGAAAAAAGAGTGCATCGCCATGCTGCTGGCGGGCGGCCAGGGAAGCCGCCTGTACGTCCTCACCAGCAACGTGGCAAGCGGCAAGTACCGCATCATCGACTTCCCCCTCTCCAACTGCACGAATTCCGGCATCGACACGGTAGGTGTCCTGACCCAGTACCGCCCGCTGGAGCTCAACAGCTATATCGGCAGCGGCCAGCCCTGGGATCTGGACGGCACCACCGGCGGTGTCCACATTCTGCCGCCCTACCAGACGGCCAGCGGAGCCTCCTGGTACAAGGGAACCGCCAACGCCATTTACCAGAACATCGGCTTCATCGACCTGTACGATCCGGACTATGTGGTGGTGCTGTCCGGCGACCACATCTACAAGCAGGACTACTCCGACATGGTGCGGGTCCACAAGGAGACCGGCGCGGTTTGCACCATCTCCGTCATGGAAGTGCCCTGGTCCGACGCGCCCCGCTTTGGCATCATGAGCGTGGACCAGAACGACAACATCACGGAGTTTGCCGAGAAGCCCAAGCAGCCCAAGAGCAACCTGGCCTCCATGGGCATCTATGTGTTCTCCTGGAAGGTCATGCGCAAATACCTCATCGACGATGAGGCCAATCCCAACTCCGAAAACGACTTCGGCAAGAACATCATCCCCGCCATGCTGGGCAACAAGGAAAAGCTGGTGGCCTACCGGTTCAAGGGCTACTGGAAGGACGTGGGCACCCTGGAATCCCTGTGGGACGCCAACATGGATATGCTCTCCCAGAGCTCCGGCCTGGACGTGTCCGATGACGCCTGGCCCATCTATGCCCGATCCGTCAACGCGCCGCCCACCTTCCTGGACGCCCAGTCCAACGTGACCCACAGCGCCATCAACCGGGGCAGCGAGATCTACGGCACCGTGGAGAACTCTGTCCTCTCCGCCAACATCACCATCGGCAAGGGTGCCCGGGTGAGCTACTCGGTGCTTCTCCCCGGCGTTGTCGTGGAGGACGGTGCTGTGGTGGAATACGCCATTCTGGGCGAGGGTGCCCGGGTGGGAAAGAACTGCAAGGTAGGCGGACGGCCTGAGAGCACGGCGTCGGGCAAATGGGGCCTGTCGGTGCTGGCCCCGGCCTGCAGCCTGGACGAGGGGCGCACGGTGGCCCCCAATGTGATGCTGAACGAGAAAGGTGAGGAGGTGTCCCGATGAACGGACTGCACGGCATTATTTTTGCCAATGAGGAGCGGGCCGGCCTGCAGGAGCTGGTGGGACCCCGCTGTTCCGCTTCCATCCCCTTCGGGGGACGCTATCGTGCGGTAGACTTTGCCCTGTCCAACATGGTCAACGCGGGCATTACGGACGTGGGCTTGGTGACCCACGGCCAGTATCAGAGCCTGCTGGACCACGTGGGCACCGGCAAGGCCTGGGACCTGTCCCGCAAGCGGGGAGGCCTGAGCTTCCTGCCTCCCTTCAATGACAGCGGAAGCCGGGGCATTATGCCCTACCGGGGCAACGTCGAGGCCCTGGCCGCCGTCCGCTCCTATCTGGATACCATTCGTCAGGACCACGTGGTCCTGGCGGACGGGGACCTGGTGGCGAACCTGCCCATTACGGAGATCTTTGAGGAGCACATGAAGACCGGCGCGGACATCACCGTGGTCTGCGGCAACGACAGCTTCGCCATTGACGACGGCACCTATTTCGAGATGGACGGCAGCCACCGCATCACGGAGGTGCTGGTGAAGATGCGCAATCCCCGGGGCTACCGGGGGCTGGACACCTTCATCCTCTCCACGAAGCTGCTGAAAGAGCTGGTGGACGACTGCTCCGGCAAGGACCAGTACAGCTGGCGGCGGGCGGTGCTCCAGGCCCGGAAGGACACCCTGCATCTCCACGCCTACATCTGGAACGGCTTTGCCGCCCAGATCCGCTCCGTCCAGGAGTACTACGACCGGAGTATGCAGCTGCTGAACCCGGAGATCCGGGCGGACCTGTTCACCCCCAAGCGCCCCGTGCTGGCGAAATCCGCCGACAAGGCTTCCGCCTATGTGGGTCCCGAGGGCCACATCGGCAACTCCCTGGTGGCGGACGGCTGCCGCATTGAGGGCACCGTGGAGAACTCCATCCTGTTCTCCGGCGTCACCGTGGAAGCGGGGGCCGTGGTGCAGGGGTGCATCCTGTTCCGGGATTCCGCCATCCGCAAGGACGCGGAGGTCAGCTACGTAATCGCGGACAAGAACGTGGAGATTTTGGAGCGCCGCCGCCTCATGGGTTACGCCACCCATCCCGTGGTGATCGCCAAGAACAGCAAGGTCTGATCCTTTCCGCCTGAGGCGATTTGCCGGATTCCATGCCCCTGGCCCGGCAGGCAGCGGCAAATCTGACCGCGATTGGGTAGAAGGCTGGCGGCAAGCTGTTCTAAGATGAATCCTGTGATATGAATGTCATATCAAAGCGCCTGAGCGTCCCCTCCTTCCCCTCTCCCGGACAGAGAGGGGAAGAAGGGGTTCGCGTGTCAAAGACCGGGCGTAGAAATCGAGGTAAAAAACCGGAAAGGAACGTGGATTTATGAAGATCTTATATGTGACCAGTGAGGCCGCCCCCTTCTGCAAGACCGGCGGCCTCGGGGACGTGGCAGGCTCTCTTCCTGGGGCTCTGGCCCGGGAAGGAGCGGAGGTGGCGGTGGCCTGTCCCCTGTACCGCCGTGTGAGGGAGAATTTCGGGGACCAGCTGAAATTCGAGTGCTATGACTATGTGGATCTCGCCTGGCGGCACATCTACTGCGGCCTGTTCTCCTTGGAGAAGGACGGGGTCACCTGGTATTTCTACGACAACGAGCAATATTTCGACCGTCCGGACCTCTACGGCTATCTGGATGACGGCGAGCGCTTCGCCTTCTACTCCCGGGCGGTGGTGCGGATGCTGGGGCATCTGAAGTTCTGGCCGGAGGTCATCAACGCCAACGACTGGCAGAGCGCCCTGGTGCCCATTTATCTGAAAGACGACGGCGTCCGGGAGGACCGCTTCCGCTCCATTAAGACCGTATTCACCATCCACAACATTGAGTATCAGGGACGGTTCAACCCCTACGTGCTGGGCGACCTCTTCGGCCTGGACGCCGGCTGGGTCCGGGACGGCACCATGCTCATGGACGGGGATTTGAACCTCCTCAAGGGCGCGGTGCTGTGCGCCGATGCCGTGACCACCGTGTCCCCCACCTACGCCAACGAGCTGAAACTGGCCTATTTCGCCCACCGTTTGGAGAGCGTCATGCGCCAGTGCGAGTATAAGCTCTCCGGCGTGCTCAACGGCATTGACACCGTCTCCTTCAACCCGGCAACGGACCCCCGGCTGACCTTCAACTATACGGCGGAGGATCTCTCCGGCAAGGCCCAGGATAAGGCGGCGCTGCAGCAGATGCTGGGCCTGCGCCAGGAACCGGATCTCCCCATCGTGGCCATGATCAGCCGTCTGGTGTCCCACAAGGGCCTGGATCTGGTGTGCGAGGTGATCCACGACATGATGGGCCTTCCCATGCAGCTGGTGATCCTGGGCAAGGGCGATCAGAAGTACGAGGAGTTCTTCCGCTGGGCGGGCCAGCAGTACCAGGGCCGCATGTCCGTGGTGCTGGACTACAACGAGGAGCTGTCCATGGCGATTTACGCCGGCGCGGACCTGTTCCTCATGCCCTCCCGCAGCGAACCCTGCGGCCTGAGCCAGATGATCGCCATGCGCTACGGCACCATCCCCGTGGTGCGGGAGACCGGCGGTCTGCGGGATACCGTGGAGCCCTACGACGCCCTTCGGGACGCGGGCAACGGGTACAGTTTTGCCAACTATTCCAGCGGCGATATGCTCTATGTGCTTCGTTCCGCTGTTTATCTGTATACAGATTATCCGGACGCCTTTGCGCGTCTGCGCCAGCGGGCCATGGCCTGTGACTTCAGCTGGAAGCGCAGCGCTAACGCCTATCTGAACGTCTACGCGGGACTCCTGGGCCGGGTATGGCCGGAGCCGGAGGCCGAAAAGGCGGCGGAGGAAGAGGACAGCGCCGCCCCCGCGCCGGAGGAAGAGCACAGCGCCGCCCCTGCGCCGGAGGCCGCCGCGGAGGCGGAGGACGCGCCGGAGGAGATCGATGAGGCCGCAGAGGATGCCGGGGAGGCCCAGGAGACGGAGGTTTCCGAGGACGCCGAGGCGGAGGAAGCGGCAGGAGACGGGAAGAAGCGTCCCGCTCCCCGGCGTGTCCGGCGGAAAGAGAAAGACGAGGCCAAAAAGAGAAAGCCCAAGAAGGCAAAAGACTGAGGAGGATTCATGACACCGTTTAGCACGAAATCCCTTGAGGAAGCCCTGACCGCCAAATTGATGCTGAACTTCGGCAAGACGCCGGAGGAGGCCAGCGACCAGGAAATGATGAAGGCCAGCGCCCTGGTACTCCGGGATGTCATGGCGATTCGCGGCGTTGAGGCGGTGAAAGAGACCCGCCGCTATCGGAAAAAGCAGGTCCACTACCTGTCCCTGGAATTTCTGATGGGCCGGAGCCTGATGAAGAACGCCTACAACCTGGAAGTGCTGCCCCAGCTGCGGGAGGCCCTGGGGAACCTGGGCTTCAAGGCGGCGGACATCTTCGAGCTGGAACCGGACGCGGGCCTGGGCAACGGCGGCCTGGGGCGTCTGGCCGCCTGTTACCTGGACTCCATGACTACCCTGGAGATCCCCGCCACCGGCTACTCCATCTGCTATGAGCTGGGGATCTTCAAGCAGAAGATCGTGGAGGGCCAGCAGGTGGAGCTTCCGGACCACTGGAAGGATATGGGCGCGGCGTGGCTGCTGCCCAAGCCGGAGGAGGCCCAGGAAGTGATGTTTGGCGGCAGCGTCCGCCAGTTCTGGGACGACGGCCATCTCCACGTGGTGCAGGAAAACGCTACCAAGGTGCTGGCGGTCCCCTGGGACATGGTGGTGGCGGGCTATGGCACCAAGAATGTCAACACCCTGCGCCTGTGGGACGCCCGGCCCTCTACACCGGTGAACATGGACCTCTTCGCCCGGGGCGAGTACCTGAAAGCCCAGGAGGAGGAGGCCATGGCGGAGGCCATCGCCAAGATCCTCTATCCCGACGACAACCACTATGAGGGCAAGTCCCTGCGGCTGAAACAGCAGTATTTCTTCGTCTCCGCCACAAGCACCTCAATACCTACGGCACGCTGAAAAACTTCCACGAGAAGAACATCATCCAGATCAACGACACCCATCCGGCCCTGGTGATTCCGGAGCTCATGCGGATCTTTGTGGATGAGGCGGGCATGGAGTGGGATGAGGCCTGGGAGATCACCCGCAGGTCCGTGGCCTATACGAACCACACGGTGCTGGCGGAGGCCTTGGAGCGCTGGCCCCAGCACCTGGTGGCGGATTTGCTGCCCCGGGTATGGCAGATCATCCAGGAGATCGCCCGGCGCTGGCAGCAACGGGTGGATGAGTTCTACCACGACGGCACGAAAACCGCCGCCATGGCGATTCTCTGGGACGGCGAGGTCCGGATGGCGAACCTGTGCATCGCGGGGGGCATCGCGGTGAACGGCGTGTCCGCTCTGCACTCCCAGATTCTCCGGGAGGACGTGTTCCGGGACGCCTATGGCATGGAGCCCCAGAAGTTCAAGAACGTGACCAACGGCATCGACCACCGCCGCTGGCTCAGTGAGATCAACCCCCGTCTGGACAGCCTGATTCAGGAACTGACCGGGGGACCGGAGTATCTGCTGTCCCCCCTGGTGCTGCGGAAGCTGGACAATTTCGCGGACGACGACTCCGTGCTGGACCGTTTGGCGGCGATCAAGCGGGCCAACAAGGAGGAGTTCTCCAACCACGCCCGCCGCAAGCGGGGCTTGAAGCTGAACCCGGACGCCATCTTCGACGTACAGGTGAAGCGGCTCCACGAGTACAAGCGCCAGCTCCTGAACGTCCTGCACATCATCACCCTGTACCAGAGGCTTCAGGACGATCCCAACGCCATTACCCATCCCCACATCTTCCTGTTCGGGGCCAAGGCCGCCCCGGGGTACGCCGTGGCGAAACGGATCATCCGGCTCATCAACTCCCTGGCGGATCAGATTGACCACGATCCCGTGTGCAACGACAAGCTGAAAGTGGTCTTTTTGGAGAACTACCGGGTGTCCCTGGCGGAGCGGCTCATGCCGGCCAGCGAGGTCAGCCAGCAGATCTCCACGGCGGGGAAGGAGGCCAGCGGCACCGGCAACATGAAGTTCATGATGAACGGCGCGCTGACCATCGGCACCCTGGACGGGGCCAACGTGGAAATGCACGAGGTATTGGGGGACGAGAATATGTTCCTGTTTGGCCTTCGTGCGGAGGAAGTGGAGCGGATCAAGCGGGAGGGCTATGTGTCCCAGCGGATTTACCACCAGGATCCCGCCCTGCACCGCTGTTTGGACGCTCTGCGGAGCGGGTTCCGGGACGGCGTGTCCTACGATGATCTGTATCAGCGGCTTCTCTTTGGCGCGGGAGGCAGTCCGGCGGACGAGTACCTGCTTTTGGCGGACTACGGTGCCTACTGCGACGCGGAGCGGCGCATGGCGGAGGCCTACAAGGACACCCGGCACTGGAACCGCATGAGCCTGCACAACATTGCCCGCAGCGGGATTTTCGCGGCGGACCGGGCTGTGGCGGAGTACGCGGATCACATCTGGAATGTGCCCCACCGGTGAGACGGAACCGCAAAACGGTTGGACGACAGAAGAGCATCCCCGGGAAAATCCGGGGATGCTTTTTTTACGCGATCTTCAAGATTTGCTGCATCTCAGGTCACTGGCACGGCAACCGGAGGCAAATCTTATGGTATACAGGTATAACCATGCGCGTGAAGCCTTATTTGATCAATGCAAGTGCGCGGTGCGGCGAGGAATTTTGTGAGGGGAACAATTTTGGCTCAGGACGGTTCCCGCCGCCCACAGACGGCGCGAACCTCCGGGGAAAGCCGTTACCGTTCGCGGCTGAGGCCCAGCAAATAGTCCGTGCTGACGCCATAGAACTTGCTGAGCGTAATCAGGTGGTGGATGGGAAGTTCGTTTGCCCCACGCTCATAGCGCGCATACATGGTCTGTGAGGTACCTAACACTTCGGCAATCTGGGTCTGGGTCTTGTCCGCGTCTTCTCGCAAATCACGCATGATTCGCACGTAGTCCATCTCATCCATACTTCACACCTCCATTGGACGCCCTGTCTTTTGGTAGGAATAATTTATCACAAAAACGGGATCCAGCGTGAAGAAAATACACAATTTTACTATAAAATTTCGGCAATTTGAAACAAAAAAGAAGGTGTTCCCCCGGGATTTGCGCAAAAATTTACTAAATTTGTGAACTTTCTGTCAAAATAAAGAAAATAGGCCCCTATTGGTCCCCATTCCGCTTTACAACAGACGCAAATCCGGATATAATAGGAGAGAGGAGAGGAAACGATGGAAATTACAAAGGGCGTCCGGTTTGACACGCTGCCCATCGCGCCAGAACTGCTGGACGCCATTGCCAGACAGAATTTACAGCTCAGCACCCCGGTCCAGGCGGGCTGCATCCCCCCCATGATGGACTGGCAGGATGTCATCGCCAAGGCTCCCACCGGTACGGGAAAGACCCTGGCCTACGGAATACCTATTGTCCAGCACGTGGACCCGGAGGACGAGACGGTCCAGGCGGTGATTCTGTCCCCCACCCGGGAACTGGCCCTCCAAATCAATGAGGAACTGCGGGCCCTGGCGGTGTGCAAGCCGGGAGTGCGGACCGTGTGCCTGTACGGCGGCGCGCCCATTGGAAAGCAGATCGAGTCTCTGAAAAAGCGGCCCCAGATTGTGGTGGCCACGCCGGGACGCCTCAGTGACCACATCAAGCGGCGGACGGTCCGGATAGAGACGGCTCAGACGGTGGTCTTAGACGAGGCGGACCGGATGCTGGACATGGGCTTTGTCCACGACGTGACCCGTCTGCTGGACCGGATGAAGAACCGCCGGAACCTGGGGCTGTTCTCCGCCACCATCTCCCGGGAGGTCATGGACATCGCCTGGGTCTACCAGCGGGACGCGGCGGAGATCACCGTGCGGGAGGACGAGGAGAACAAGCCGGACATCAAGCAGTTCCGCATGGAGACCACGGACAAGGCCGGGGCCATTGCGGCCATCTTAGAGGAGACGGGGTTCGACCGCTGCATGGTGTTTTGCAATACGAAGGGCTCCACGGAGCGCATTGCCTATTTTCTGCGCCAGCGGGGGGTGGACGCGGAGTGCATCCACGGGGACATCCCCCAGAAGCGCCGGGAACAGGTGATGGACCGGTTCCGGCGGGGGGAACTGCGGGTGTTTGTGTCCACGGACGTGGCGGCCCGGGGCATTGACGTGGACGATGTGGACATCGTGTTCAACGCGGACGTGCCGGACGAGAACCAGGACTACATCCACCGCATTGGCCGCACGGGCCGGGCGAAACGCCAGGGGGTGGCGGTGACGCTGGAGGGGGACTATCCCTCCCGGATCCGGATGGGGGAGATTGCCCGCCGGACAGGAAACGTGATTGTTCCGGTGCGCTTTGGCCCGGACGGAAAACTGGAACCGGCAGAATAGTCCTGGGCAGACGGCCAGTCCTGGGCAGACGGCCAGTCCTGGGCAGACCGCCAGTCTTGGACCCTGTCACTCTTCGCTTCGCAGCAAAAAGGCTTCCCGGGGCAGGGAATCGGCCAGGGCCAGGAGCAGGGGGTTGAACCCGCCCAGATACTCCGCCGGAGGCTCATGAAATTGGAGAATCCCGCCTTCACTCTGGATATCCGGAATGGACAGGGTGAAGGTGCTGCCTTTTCCGGGCCGGGATTCCGCCAGCACCACGCCGCCGTGGCCCTCCGCGATGGAGCGGCAGATGGAGAGGCCCAGTCCTAAACCGTGGCGGGGCGGGTCCATGCGGGAGGTATGGCAGTACCGATCAAAGAGGGTGGGGAGCAGTTCTTCGGAGATTCCGCACCCCGTGTCCGCCACGGACAGATCGATGCTGCCGTCTTTCAGACGGAGGTTCACGCTGATGGTGCCGCCGTCGTCGGTGAACTTCACCGCGTTGGACAGCAGCTGGTACAGGGCGGTTTTGATGGCCTTGGGGTCGTGGAGGCAGATATGGCGGTCCATGGGACAGGTGAACTTTAGGGTGATGCCTTTCATCGCCGCCAGGTCCCCGGCCTGGCCGCAGATCCGCCCGATGGGATTCACGATATCCAAAAAGCTCTTGTAATACAGCCGTTTCCCCAGGAGGTAGGCGGCGTCGTCCAGGTTATGGACCATGTGCAGAAGGCGGTAATAGCTCTGGTCCATGAAGGCGGCTTTGGCGTCCGCCTCGTCGGACTGCTCCCGGGCCTCCGGAGGGGCCAGCTGCCGGGCGGCCAGATACAGGGTGCTCAGCGCCCCCCGGAACTGGGACGCCACATTGGGGAATAAGGCGGTCAGATTGGGATCCGCGGCGGCAGTCTCTGCCTGCTTCGCGCCGGTCTTTTTTTTACGCTCCATAAGGGCCTCCTTGCGGTGTCTCTGTCTCAGGATAGTATGTGCGTCCGATGGAGGAGAAAATATTGCAAATATTACCAAATATAGAGGGGATTTCCCGTCAGACACAGCATAGCAAAAAAACGGGAAAAAGGCAAGAGGCTTGACATATTTTTACAGCCGCTTATGGTTTCAGTGAAAACAGACTTCCCCCCTCTTGCCAGGAGGGGGGGAAGAAAATCTAAGGGCACTGGGACGGGCAGAGGGGCGTATCAGGTGGCGTCGTCCGCCACAATGAGGCCGTAGCCGCCGTCCTTGCGCTGGTAGACGATGGAGAGGCTCTCGTTTTCGCTGTCCCGGAAGACGAAGAAGTCGTGGTTCAGCAGATTCATCTGCAAGATGGCCTCTTCCGGGCTCATAGGCTTGACGGAGAAGCGTTTGGTGCGGATGATCTGGAACTCCTTCTCCTCCGCCACATCGAAATCATCGGGGGCGGACGGCGGGGGGAAGCTGTCGCCCCGGAGGCGCTTGGACAGACGGGTCTTGTTTTTCAGGATCTGCCGCTCAATATACCGGACCGCGGCGTCCACAGCGCCGCGCATATCGCCGTCCGGGGCCTGGGTCTGGGCCCGAAGGATGGTGCCCCCGTCGTGGATGGTGATTTCCACGGTGCAAAGGTGGTTTTTCTGGACGGAGAAGGTAACGGACACCGGGGCGTCGTCATCCCGCAGGTATTTGGCCAGTTTGGAGATTTTCTTTTCCGCGTAAGCCTTGATGGAATCGTTCAGGGACACTTTCTTGCAGGCATAGGTGAACTTCATGGTAATCGCTCCTTTCGTATCAGGGAGGGCTTGTGAGGAATATTATACCATAAGTCCTCACTTTTGTACAGGGGGCGTGGTGCAAAATCTACAAAAAAATACAGCGGCGGCGGGACCAGGGATCCCGCCGCCGCGTTTCGCGCTGAGAAACGCCGTTTTGACGCTGAAAAAGCGCTCAGGACAGGTCGTCGCCGTTGGTGGCGATGACCTTTTTGTACCAGTCGAAGGACTTTTTCCGCTTCCGGGACAGGTCTCCGGTGCCGTCGTCGTACTTCTCCACATAGATGAAGCCATAGCGTTTGGCCATTTCGCCGGTGGAGGCGGACACCAGGTCGATGCAGCCCCAGGGGGTATAGCCCATGAGGTCCACGCCGTCCTCTACCGCTCCGATCATCTGCTGGATGTGCTGGCGCAGGTAGTCGATGCGGTAATCGTCCTGGATGGAGCCGTCGGCCTCCTTCTTGTCGTAGGCCCCCAGGCCGTTCTCCACCACCATCAGGGGGATGCGGTAGCGGTCATAGATCTCATTGAGGGAATAGCGCAGGCCCTTGGGGTCGATCTGCCAGCCCCAGTCGGAGGCGGGCAGGTAGGGGTTCTTCTTCCCGGCGATGAGGTTGCCGCCGCTGTCCTCCGCGTTTTTGTCGGCGCTGATGCAGTTGGACATATAGTAGCTGAAGGTGTAGAAGTCTACGGTGCCCTGTTTCAGGATCTCCGCGTCGCCGGGCTCCATCTTCACGGTGATGCCGTGCTTTTTCCAGATGCTCTGGGCGTAGGCGGGGTATTCCCCCCGGACCTGCACATCGGAGCAGTACCAGTTCATCTCCCGCATATGCTCCTGGTTTTCCAGGATATCGTCGGGGTTGCAGGTCAGGGCGTAGGAGGTGACGAAGCAGATCATATTGCCCATCTTGAACTGGGGATAGTGGTCATGGGCGTACTTCACAGCCTTGGCGCTGGCCACGAACTGGTGGTGCAGGGCCTGGAAGCGCTCCTGGGGCCGGTCGGGGACCTCGGAGGTCAGGCCGGAGTAGCCCTTGACGGTGCCGGTGGAGAGGATGGCCCCAAAGGGCATGGTCCCGGAATTGATCTCGTTGAAGGTCAGCCAGTACTTGACCTTGTCCTTGTACCGCTCAAAAATGGCCTTGCAGTAGTTCATGAAGTACTCGATGAGATCCCGGCCCTCCCAGCCGTTGTACTTGTCCACCAGGGCGTAGGGCAGCTCATAGTGGGAGATGGTGACCAGGGGTTCAATGCCGTGCTTTTTGCAGCAGTCAAAGACCCGGTCATAGAATTCTAAGCCCTTTTCGTTGGGGGCGGATTCCATGCCCGTGGGGAAGATACGGGTCCAGTTGATGGAGGTGCGGAAGGTCTTGAAGCCCATTTCCGCGAAGAGGGCGATGTCCTCCTCATAGTGGTGGTAGAAGTCAATGGCCTCATGGGAGGGGTACAGGGTGCCGGGTTCGATGTTCACCGTCACCCGTTTGGGGGTGGAGGCGCTGCCGGTGGTGCAGTGGTCGGACACGGAATCTCCCTTGCCGTCCACATTCCACGCGCCCTCCAGCTGGTTGGCGGCCACCGCGCCGCCCCACAGGAAATCCTTGCGCAGTACAGACATGGTTCCAAGGCTCCTTTCACATTCTTCAAAATTCCGCTTACGGGGCGGGAATCCCGTCCCGTAAGGCTGTCACAATGGGGTTTCTTACTTCACGGTCAGGAGCTTCTCTCCGGTCTGGATCGTCTTGCCGGACACGGGGAGGATCTCGGTGTAGTCGTCGGAGTTGGTGATGATGACGGGGGTATAGAGCTTGTGGCCCGCCTTGGTAATGGCGTCCAGATCCGCCGTAATCAGCAGATCGCCCTTTTTCACCTCCTGGTCCGGCTTCACGTGGTAGGTGAAGGGCTTGCCGCCCATATCCACGGTGTCCAGGCCCACATGGATCAGGATCTCCACGCCGTTGTCCGCCACCAGGCCGATGGCGTGGCGGGAATCCATCATCTCGGTCACCGCCGCGTTGCAGGGAGCCACCACCTTTCCGTCCGTGGGCAAAATCGCCACGCCCTCGCCCAGAGCACCGGAGGCGAACACCTCGTCGGGCACGTCTTTCAGGGCCACCAGTTCGCCGGTCATGGGGGAGTCGATCTCCACGGGCTTACCGGAGGCGGATTTCACGTGTTCCTCTCCGGCCAGGGCGGCGTGGGCGGCGGCGATGCCGTCGGTGTTGACCTCTCCCGCAAGCCCCGCGTCCTTGTCGTTAAAGAGGATGAAGGACAGGGCGAAGGAGATGCCGATGCCGATCACGGCGCAGACAGCGCCCCAGATCACGCCGTGATAGGGGTTGGTAATGGTGGTGGCGGAATCCACGCCTACGAAGGTGATCAGGCTCATGAGGGACGGGGAGCCGCCCATGACGAAGCCCTTCACGCTGGTGAGGCCCGCCAGCAGTCCGGAGATGCCCGCGCCGCACACCGCCGCGATCATAGGCTTGCCAAAACGCATATTGATGCCGTACATGGCGGGTTCCGTGACGCCGGCGATGCAGGCGGAGATGCCGCAGGCGATGCCCTCGGACTTGGTATCCACGTCCTTGGTTTTCGCCGCCACGCCGAAGGACGCGCCGCCCTGGCAGATGTTGGAGCAGAACATGGTGACAATCACAATCACGTCATAGCCCAGCGTAGTCAGGTTCAGGGTGGAGAGAGGCACCAGAGCATAGTGCATACCGGTCATGACGATGAAGGGCATAGCGGCGGAGAGGACGCCCACCGTCAGCCAAGGCACCGTGTTGTACATGGCGCTCATAGCCGCCGCCAGCACGTTGCCGACCACCGCGCCCAGGGGGCCGATGACGATGAACACCACAGGGGTGCAGATCAGGAAGAAAATCATGGGTTTCAGGAAGGCTTTCAGGACGTTGGGGGATACCCGGTCCGCGAAGTCCTCCGACCAGGCCATGATGGGGGTCATCAGGAGCATGGGAAGCACGGAGGAGGCATAGGCCGCCTTGATCACAGGCACCACGCCGAAAATGTAGGCGCACTCCTGGCCCAGGAACCTGCCGTAGGTGACGCCCTCCAGGCCGGAACCCAGGGGATTGAGCAGGGTGATGAGCTCCGGATACACCAGGGCCGCGCCAATCACCATGTACATGGGGATGCTGTGATTCGTCTTCTTCGCAATGGACCAGCCCAGCATAATGGGCAGGAAGTTGAAGAAGGAATCCGCCATGTCATAGAAGATTTTGTAGGTGACGCTGGTGGTGCTGAGCAGTCCGGCGGTGCTGAGGAGCACCAGCAGCACCTTCACCATACCGGTTCCAAGCATGGCAGGGAGGAGCGGCGTCAGACAGCCCGCCACGAAGCCGAACAGCCGCTGGATGATTGGCCCCTCCGCTTTCGCCGGAGCGTTTCCGCCGCCGTCCTCGGAGAAGTTCCCCAGTTTGTTGAACTCCTTCATGAGGTTGGAGACCTCATTGCCGATGACCACCTGGTACTGTCCGCCCTGCTTGATAACGCTCTTGACGCCTTTGATGGCCTTCACCGCGTCGTCGCTGGCCTTGCCCTCGTCTGCCAGGACCAGGCGCATTCGGGTCATACAGTTGGTGGCGCTGACGATGTTCCCCGCGCCGCCGACGGCATCGAGAATCTTTTTCGATGTCGCCACATAGTCCATTGCCATAGGAATGCCTCCCTCTGATATGGATTTTCCGACAGATTACGCCGGACAACAGCATTATAACATAGTGAGATCGGGGAACGCAAGAGGGGATGCGCGCTTTGAGCCGCCGGAGGGGAAGAAAAAGCACTTGCAATCCTGGCGGGGATTTGCTATCATAAAAAATGTGGGCACTTGCAGGACTTGCGCCGGACCAGACCGGGCAGGTCCTAAATGTGCGGGCAGTGCGCGCCCACGCCGGCATTCGGCGTCCCGCGAAACCGCCGCCAAGAGGGACAGGCTGTGCCTGTCCGGCGGCATGACGCAAAAAGGAGGAGATCCCATGAAGAAAAAGTTCCTGTCCATGGTACTGGCGGTGACAATGGCGCTGTCCCTTGTCACCTTCCAGACCGCCGCAGCCGCGTCCAAGTTCACGGACACGGGTGCCTCCGCCTATGGGGAGGCCATTGAGGTGATCACCGCCCTGGGGATTATGAACGGCAACTCCGCCACCACGTTCAACCCCACCGGCAACCTGTCCCGGGGGGCGGCGGCCAAGATCATCTGCAATATGCTCCTGACGCCGGAGGTGGCCAACGTCATCAGCAAGAGCCCCACGAAGTTTTCGGACGTGCCGGAGAGCAACACCTATTCTGGATATGTTGCCTGGTGCGAGGACCGGGGGATTATCTCCGGCTATGCCGACGGCACCTTCAAGCCTTTCAACACCCTCAGCGGCAATGCGTTTTTGAAGATGCTCCTGGGTGCCCTGGGCTATGACCAGAACCTGGAAGGCTATGTGGGCACCGGCTGGGGCAACAACGTGAAGCTCCAGGCCGTACAGTTGGGATACATCGACAGCGACTTCAACGGCGGCGGCACGGTGGCCCGGGATTATGCCTGCCAGCTGGCCTTCCTGACCCTGCAGAAGGACATGGTGGAGTACGGCACCACTCCGGCCCGGGGCAAGTTCCATGTGCAGTCCATCTCCGGCACCAACGTGACGGACGTGAACGGCGACGGCGTGGTGCAGTTCGCGGAGGACAAGTTCAAGGGCCTGAAATCCTCCGCCACGGAGGACGCCTTTGGCCGTCCCGGCAAGGAGTGGACCCGGAACAGTGACGCCAATGTCATCGCGTCCATTGCCTACACCCCGGTCAAGACCTATTACACCAACGTGGACGCCAAGACCATCTACGCGGACCTGGGCATGAAGAACCCCAGCTCTAACTGTGTCCTGTACCTCAACGGCGGCACCAAGGTGGAGAACATCACCCTGAATGCCACCAGCAATACCACCCTGAGCCAGATGGCCGGAGCCAGCAGCGGCATCATCGGCAACGGCACGGTGGTGGAGGCGTATCTGAAAGAGGACGGCGCGGCGGTGCTGTGCGCCATTACCTGGCACGCCGGGAAGGTGGCCTCCGTCCAGCGGGCCACCGTCTCCACAGAGCGCACCGTGACGATTGCCAACGCGGCGGGCACCCAGAGCGTCTATCAGACCGACGACTACGCCACCGGCGACGTGGTGGCCTACACCTACTCCGAAAAGCGGGAGAACGGCGCGGCCCTGGGCGTCCAGGACGTGCGGGAGCTGGGTTCCATCCAGGGCAAGCTGGCCCGGGCGATTCCCACCCAGAGCATGACCGTGGGCAGCATCACCTACTCCTTCCTGAACACCGCCCGCTTCCCCGGCGGCAGCGACGGCTCCCTGGTCATCGGCGATGAGTATCTGGTGTATCTCCTGACCCTCAACGGCGAACGGTTCGCCGCGTGGGTAGAGGAAGTGGAGGCCGTGGAGGCCAAGGCGGACGGCTACGCCCTGCTGCGGGCCTTTAACGCCGGGAACCGGTTCAACAACGTCCACGCCCAGGCCCGTCTCCTGTTTGAGGACGGCCAGGAGCGCACCGTGACCCTGGACCGGGTGGATGTGGACGGCCTGGCCGAGGACATCCTGGTGAGCTACACCGTGAAGAGCAATGAGTACACCCTGGACGCCAATCTGGGTGCCAACGCCTTCACCGCCTCCCGCTTTGACATCGTCAACGGGGAGCGCAACGCCTTCAACCTGAACGGCAGCAGCGCCGACGTGGCAGTGGACAACAACACCGTCTTTGTGGTGATGGTGAACAACGCCTTCCGGGTGTACACCGGCTTCCGGAACGTGCCCAACATCACCGGCAACGGCACGGACCTGGCTTACACCTACGCGGAGAACGGCACGGCGAAGGTCGTGTACGTCCTGGGCGGCACCCTCAGCACCACCAGCCGGGATCTGACCTTCATCGCCGCCAACTCCGTGTCCCGGAACGTGACCCGGGATACCACGGACTACCGGACCTTCCAGGCCGTGGTCAACGGCCAGATCACTACCGTCCGGGTGAAGGCGGACACCCTGTTTACTTCCACGGTGAACGGCGCGTCCCGCAGCCTGACGGTGGGTTCCAGCTCCCTGTCCGACACGGACTACGAGTTTGAGGGCGCTTACGGTCCGGACAAGAGCCTGGTCCTCAACAACACCACCTCCGGCATGGACGGCATCGTCAGCGCCGGATCCTTCTCCAGCGCCGGCATGGAAGTGCGTCAGGCGGTGGGCTTCTCCAAGGCGTCCAGCGGCAATGAGATCGTCATCGGCGGCGCGTCCCTGGATCTGGCCTCCAGCGTGCAGGTTTACCGCGTCACTTCCGCCGGAGCCATCAGCCGCGTCACCGTCGCCTCCATGGCCGCGGAGGACGAGGACGATGTGGTCATCTACACCTACGATCTGGACAACGACGTGATCACGAATCTGTTCTGGCTCCAGGTGTAATCAAATCAAGACGCATGGCTTTGTTTGAGCAGAGCCAGCGGAATCCCGCGCTGTTTCATACTGCGAAGCGGCGCGGGATTCTTTTCTAACCGGACGGTGGCCTCACCTGCCCCACAGGGGATGGGTGAGGCCAATTTTACGCCAACTGTTCGGACGGTTCCTTTTTGCAAAGAAGGCAGGTTTTTCCTTGCAAAACGCGCCTGTATATGGTAGGATAAAGCCAGTGAACCGCCGCGGGCAGAATTCACCGGCGCGGGCGGGGAGAGGGCCAGGGTTTATCCCCGTGTACGGGCGGGGATAGAGTCAGCAGAAGGAGGATCCTAATGAAAGAGTGGACACGGGAAGAACGGTACCGGGAACTGAAGAGCCCGGAGGAGATCCGGGAGCTGTATGAGCGCATCAAGACCTCTGTCTACCGGCAGACCTACCATGTGCAGCCGGTGACGGGCCTGTCCAGCGATCCCAACGGCTTCGCCCTGCACCAGGGGAAGTGGCATCTTTGCTACCAGTGGTGTCCGTGGGGCGCGGTCCATGGGCTGAAATACTGGTATCATGTGACCAGCACGGATCTCATGCACTGGCGCAACGAGGGCATCGGCCTGCAGCCCGACTGTGAGTACGACAACCGGGGCACCCACTCCGGTTCCGCCATCTCCGTGGACGGATCGCTGTACTTCTACTACACGGGCAACCACCGGGACGACAACTGGGTCCGCACTCCCTACACCTGCGCGGCGGTGCTGGACGGCGAGGGGAAACTGCGCAAGCTGCCCAAGCCCCTCTTTGGTCCCCGGGACGACTATGAGGAGCATCAGCGGGACCCGAAAATCGTGTGGAACCCGGAGAAGCAGAAATACTTCATCTTTATCGGGGCCCAGACCATGGACAAGCGGGGGACGGTGCTGATTTACCAGTCCGAGAAACTGCTGGAAGGCTGGTCCTTTGCGGGAGAACTCAGCGTCCCGGGCTATGAGAAGTTTGGCGGAATGTGGGAGTGCCCCTATATTGTGAACATCAGCGGCACGGACGTGCTGATCTTCTCTCCCCAGTACACGAAACTCCCCGGACGGGCGGAGAGTACCAACCACAACGTGTACTTCCTGGGGAAGATGGACTATGACACCCTGACCTTCACCCCCCAGGGGGGCTACAAATATCTGGACTTCGGCTTTGACTTCTACGCCGCCCAGGGCGCGGCCAACGTAGGGGATCCGGACAAGGCCATTCTGATCTCTTGGATTGGCCTGCCGGACAACCACTATCCCACGGAGGAAGAGGATTGGGAGGGCAGCATGACCCTGCCCCGGGAACTGCGGATTGTGGACGGCAAGCTGGTGCAGACGCCGGTGGCCGCCGTGGAGGAACTGCGGGAGAAGGAGATCCCGGCGGATGGGACCCTGCCCGCCGCCTGTGAGATGGAAGTGTGCCCCAAGGCCGGGGACTTTGATTTGAACCTCTTTACGAAAGCGGACGGCAGCGGCGGCTTCCGTCTCCACTACGACGGGGCGAAAAAGGTCTGCACCGTGGACCGCACCGGCATGGACAAGCGGTTCAACCAGCAGGTGGGCGAGGTTTTGGAGATGCCCCTGGAACAGGATCTGCGCAAGCTCCGGGTGTTCATCGACCGCAGTTCCGTGGAGATCTTCGCCAACGACGGCGAGGCCACCTTCACGTCCCACAGCTATCCCACGGAGCGGGAGTTCCACTACACGGTAAGCGCCGGCGCATCGGTGAAGATCTGGACCCTGAAGCCCTCCGTCACGGACGATTTCGTGGTGTAAGCGGCGGAAAGCAAAGCCATTTGATGAAAAGAATCCCTCCCCGCTTTTATACTCTCGCTCTTTCAGATTTGCCGCATTTTCGGTCCCTGGCACGGCAGCGGAAGGGAAATCTTATGGCGCACAAGGATCAGCGGGGAGGGAGAAGTGGAGGAACTATGAAGAAAAAAGTATTCGCCAGCGACTTTGACGGCACGCTGTATTTTTACAAGGCGGCGGATCCGGACAAGCTGCCCCAGGCCAACGTGGAGAAGATCCGGGAGTATCAGGCGGCGGGGCATCTGTTCGGCCTGTGTACCGGACGGCAGGTGGGGGGCCTGACGCCCTTTATCACCGGGCTGGTGAAGCCGGATTTCTACATCACCAGCAGCGGGGCCAACATTGTGGACCGGGACTTGAAGCCCATTTTGAAGCGGGGCGTGGACCGGGATGTGGCGGACGCCTTAGTGCGGGAACTGCGTCCCAAGGGGTTCCGTCTGACCCTGGACATTGAGGGCGATATCTGCGTGTTCAACAAGATGGACTATCCCGGGAAATACTACGTCATTAGCGGCGTGGACGACGCGCCGGAGGGCTTGATCCACCAGGTCAGCGTCCACACGGAGAGCTTAGAGGACGCCGCCGCCTATGCCAAGTCCATCAATGAGCGCTATGGGGACAAGGTCCAGGCCTTCCAGAACGTGATCGAGATTGACATTGCCCCCAAGGGCTGCTCCAAGGGCAAGGGCGTGGAGTATCTGCGGGAGTATATGCGGGAACAGTGGGGGGACGTGGTGCTGTACGGCATCGGGGACTCGGTGAACGATATGCCCCTCATTGAGGCGTCGGACGTGTCCTACACTTTCCCTTACGCGCCGGAGACCCTGCAAAAGCGGGCGGACCACGTAGTGGCGACCATTGTGGACGCCCTGGACCACAGCATGAAGCACGAGGCGTAAGCGTACAATAAAAGGAAGCCCCGCAAGAGCGCAATGCTTTTGCGGGGCTTCCTTTTTCAAAACAGTGAATTTAGGAGAAAACGGAAACGCTTGTGATGTTACGGATAGTGTGTAGACTTAAAGTCTGCATCAGGGTATAGTATGTGGGTCAGGAGGCTGTATTCTGATGGATATTGTCAGGGTTTTTGGAAAAAATCTGAGAAAATATCGGATGCAATCGAACTTGTCGCAGGAATCTCTCGCGGAGAGGTGCGGTCTGCACCGGACTTATATCAGCAGCGTGGAGTGTTTTCAGAGAAATATCTCCATTGAAAATGTACAGCGTATCGCACAGGCACTTGGCGTAGAGCCATATCAGTTATTCATAGAGGATAAATAGGCCGCAGAATTGGGGAAGGGATGCGCTATGCCAGTGGCAAATAAAGAATTTGTGTTGAATTACGCCATGAACCGATGGCAGTTAAATTTCAAAAAGAACGTTGGCCCCACTTCCGATTCCATCCGTATTTGCAATCCATCCTCCTTTGAGGAGTGGAGCGATTACTATTATGCCAATGTGCGATCCAAAGAACAGATCAATCATTTGGGGCGGCTTCTCTATGGACACATTCTCCAAGACTTACCCGGAGAAAAGCGCTTTCACCCCGATCTGCTCTCCTCGATTACGGAACAGGACTGCGTGGACTATATGCATAACGTAGTTGTGAAAAGAACGTACCGTGGGTATTTGAAAGAAAGGGGCAGACTGTGACGCCGTTGCTTGTCATCGGAGACATTCCGTTTTATGACGCTCCCAGTGAAATTGAGGGGTCGCCATACTGGGTAGATCTGTGGACAGATGTGAACGGGTACAAAATCGGACTGCAAATCAAGCCGGAGACTTACCGATCCGCAAATCTGTCCATCTATATGGGAAAGGCCAAGTCCTCCGAAGAACGGGGCCATCAGGCGTTTAGGCGGGATTTTGGCGGGAAAGTGTTTCTTGTCACACCGAAAAACGGGACTGTGTCCAAAGAAGCGGAGCAAAAAATTATAGCGGAGCGGGATCTTTTGTTAAAACTGCCTCCCAAACAGCCGTAAGAAAACAGAATTCAATTCAAGCGTATTCGCACGAAATCACCTGCCCGTCAAACTGGACGGACCGCACATGATCGATTTGAATTGCGGTTTCCTGTCTTGTTTTGACTGGAAAGCCATGGGGGCCGTTTTGATAGCACTGCGCTTTTTTCTCCTCCTGTAAGGTGTCGATAAAAGCCAAATGCCGCCCGATTCTCGCGTCGATGAGGCGGTTTAGAGAGGAACTGGCGTTTTTGATATGTTCCATGGCAAGGGCCGCGATTTCCGGGTCGATTTCCACGCCGATACTGTTCCGGTTGGCCGCCATAGCCGCCAAATTTGTGGTGCCCAGTCCCGCGAAGGGGTCTAAAATCCAATCTCCCTCCGCTGAGTACATATTGATTAGCCGATAGGGGATCTCAAAGGGAAAGGACGCGCTTCTCTCCCGTTCCGCCTTGGAGGTGGGAAGCGTCTGGGAGGTGCCTTTGATCTCCCACAGGTCCGAAAACCACACATTGCGTTCCTCCCAAAAATACGCGCTTTTTTGGCGCAATTCTTTTTTTCTTCCTGTAAACTGCCGTTTTCCACCCTTCCGGAAAATGAGAATATACTCATGCTCATAGGTCACATAGGCTCCTGCGGGATACATTCCGGAACCCATAAATTTATTGGGCGCGTTGGACTGCTTTCTCCAATGGATATCCGGCAGAACATGATAGCCCATATTTATAAATTGGCGGAGGATCTCTGCGTGGTTTGTGTAAAGCTGGAAGTTTTCCGCCACGCTTCTTGTGGCGTCTCCGATGTTGACGCACACAAAGCCGTTCCGGGCAAGGACCCGGTCGCATTCCTTCCAGACGGCGCTGAGTACGGCGTGCATTTCTTGAAACGCGCCCAGCCCGTCCCCCGCTTCCAGCAGGGACAGCGCCTTTGGATTTTGTTTTCCGAAAACACCGTCCCACATCTCAATCATGGGATAGGGCGGGGAGGTGACGATTAAATCAACGCTTCCATCTTTCAGTGAAGTGATGGAGGCGCTGTTTCCAACGATAATCTCATGCTTTGTCATGCTGATAATCTCCCGTTTTGGCAATCCCTGCGTGAATCATACCAATACTATTATACAGCGGGACGCGGCCCAATGCAAGGGCGAATTCCGCAAGAACCAGCAACGGTATATTTCCGCCCTTTAAGGGCGGTGAAAAGAAACCACATTGAGAAGGAGAAGATGTCCATGAGTCAAGCTTTACGGGACGCCCGCCGCTATGAGGAGGCCCGGGAGGAACTGATCCCCCGGGAGGCCCGTCCCGCGTTCCATCTGTCCGCCCGGGTGGGCTGGCTGAACGACCCCAACGGCTTTTCCTGGTATCAGGGCCGCTACCACCTCTTTTACCAGTACCATCCCTACGACTCCCACTGGGGTCCCATGCACTGGGGACACGCGGTGAGCAGCGACCTGCTCCACTGGTCCTATCTCCCGGCGGCTATGGCCCCGGACAAACCCTGCGACCGGGACGGCTGTTTCTCTGGCAGCGCCCTGTCCCTGCCGGACGGACGGCATATGCTGATGTACACAGGCGTGGCCAAGGAGTACACCCTCAGCGGGGAGGTCCGGGAGGTCCAGAGCCAGAACCTGGCCTTTGGGGACGGGCTGGACTATGAGAAATACGAGTGGAACCCGGTGATTCCGGAGCCGCCGGAGGGGGGCAGCCGCTTTTCCTTCCGGGACCCGAAGCTCTGGCAGGCCCGGGACGGCTCCTACCGCGCCCTGATTGCCAACGACAAGCCCGGCCAGGGGGGACAGCTGCTGCTCTACCGCAGCACGGATCTTCTCCACTGGGATTTCGTCCGGGTATTGGCGGAGAACCGCAACCGCATCGGACGGATGTGGGAGTGTCCGGACTTCTTTGAGCTGGACGGAAAACACGTGCTGCTGTCCAGTTCCATGGATATGCTGCCCAAGGGATTGGAGTATCACAACGGCAACGGCACGTTCTATCTGCTGGGCAGTTTTGACGAGGAGACGGAGGCCTTCACGGAGGAATCCAACCACGCCATTGACTATGGCATCGACTTCTACGCTCCCCAGACGATTCTCTCCCCGGACGGGCGGCGGATTCTCATTGGCTGGATGCAGAACTGGGACACCTGCAACCTCCATGTGAAATCCACCCCGTGGTTTGGGCAGATGAGCCTGCCCCGGGAACTGCACATCAAGAACGGCATCCTGTATCAGACGCCCATCCAGGAGCTGGAACGGCTCCGGGGAGAGGAAATTGTCTACGAGAACGTGATTGTGGAGAACGGGGAGGTGTCCCTGCCCGGCGTGGCGGGACGGACGGTGGATCTGGAAGTGGAAGTGGAACCGGCAGGGGACGGCCTGAACCGTTTTGCCATCCGCTTTGCCAAGAACGAGGACTTCCACACCACGGTCAGTTTCCGGCCTCACGAGTCCACGCTGAAAGTGGACCGGAAGTTCTCCGGCTCCCGGCGGGCGATCATCCACCAGCGCCGGGCCAGAGTGGAACACAAGGGCGGACGGCTGAAACTCCGGCTG
>CAJOHW010000034.1:45268-47324 GCA_905234565.1 uncultured Oscillibacter sp.
GCCGTTCTCGGCGCGGGGTGGGGTTTGAGGGAGTAATCCAGTGCGGACACCAACCTGAATCAAAAATCCGGAAATATCGCTAAAATCATTGACAAATCTCACATTTTTTTGTATGCTGTCTCTGGCAGCGCCGATGAGGAGGCGTGTCAACGAAGGGTAAAGGAGGAAGCCGCATGAACTATCAGACCACGCCGGCCCATGAGGAACTGCGCGCCAAAGTGCGTGCGTTCGCGGAGACCGAGGTTAAGCCCATTGCGTTCCTGCTGGACAAGGAGAACCGTTTCCCCCGGGAGGCCGTGACGAAAATGGGGGAGCTGGGCCTGATGGGCCTGCCCTATGAGAAGGAGTACGGCGGCGCGGGGGCAGACGTACTCAGCTACGCCATTGCGGTGGAGGAACTGGCCCGGGTGGATGGCGGCACCGGTGTCATTCTCTCTGCCCACACGTCCCTGGGCACCTATCCCATTGCCGCCTTTGGCACGGAGGAACAGAAGCGGAAGTACCTGCCGGACCTGTGTTCCGGGAAGAAGATCGGTGCCTTTGGCCTGACGGAGCCCAACGCCGGGTCCGACGCCGGAGGCACGGAGACCATTGCGGAGGACAAGGGGGACTACTACCTCCTGAGCGGGGAGAAGATCTTCATCACCAACGGCGGCGAGGCGGACACCTACGTGGTCTTTGCCGTCACCACGCCGGGGATTGGCACCCGGGGCATCTCTGCCCTGATTGTGGAGAAGGGCTGGGAGGGCTTCACCTTTGAGCCCCACTATGACAAGATGGGCATCCGGTCCTCCGCCACCTGCCAGCTGAATTTCAACAACGTGAAGGTTCCCAAGGAAAACCTCCTGGGGAAGGAGGGCATGGGCTTCAAGATCGCCATGTCCACCCTGGACGGCGGGCGTATCGGCATTGCGGCCCAGGCCCTGGGTATCGCCCAGGGGGCCTATGAGGCGGCGGTGGAGTACTCCAAGGAGCGCGTCCAGTTTGGACGGCCCATTTGCCAGCAGCAGTCCATCGCTTTCAAGATCGCGGATATGGCCACGAAACTGCGCTGCGCCCGGTTCCTGGTATACAGCGCCGCGGAACTGAAACAGGCCCATGTGTCCTATGGCATGGAGGCCGCCATGGCCAAGATGTACGCCTCCGACATCGCCTTAGAAGTCACCAACGACGCCTTGCAGATCTTCGGCGGAGCCGGGTTCATGAAGGGCATGGAGGTGGAGCGGTTCTACCGGGACGCCAAGATCACCACCATCTACGAGGGCACCAACGAGATCCAGCGGGTGGTCATCGCCTCCTACATTCTGGGGAAGGCCGGAAAGGCGGACGCGGCCCCGGTTCAGCGGAAGGCCGGCGGCGAGACCGGTGAGCGGAAGAAAGTGATCTTCAAGGACGGCTCCGCCCAGGAGCGGGTGGAGGCCCTGGCGGCCGCCTTGAAGAAGGACGGCCACGACTTCACGGTGGGTATCCCGGCGGACACCCCCATTATCCAGGCGGAGCGGGTGGTCAGCGCGGGCCAGGGCATCGGGGCCAGAGAGAACATGAAGCTCATCGAGGATCTGGCGAAGGCGGCGGGAGCGGCCATTGGTTCCTCCCGCCCCGTGGCGGAGACCTTGCAGTATGTGCCCTTGAATCGTTACGTGGGAATGTCTGGACAGAAGTTCAAGGGCAATCTCTACATTGCCTGCGGCATCTCCGGGGCCATCCAGCATTTGAAGGGCATCAAGGACGCGGCCTATATTGTGGCCATCAACAAGGACCCCAACGCCAAGATTTTCAAGAACTGCGACTACGGCATTGTAGGGGATCTCATGGAGGTTCTGCCGCTTTTGACGGCGGCATTGGATACGGGAGAGAAGCAGCCCGCGCCGCCTATGGTGAAGATGAAGCGGTCCGTGCCCAAGCCCCCGTCCCCGCCCCGAAAGCTGTATGTGTGCAACGGCTGCGGACATGAGTACGATCCCCTCAAGGGCGATCCGGAGGGAGAGGTCAAGCCGGGCACGGCGTTCAAGGACCTGCCCGCCGGGTGGATGTGCCCCGACTGCGGCGAGACCCC
>CAJOHW010000035.1 GCA_905234565.1 uncultured Oscillibacter sp.
CATCCGCTTTTTTCGCTTCCTGGTGGGCCTGAGTGGGCTCGAACCACCGACCTTACGATTATCAGTCGTACGCTCTTGCCAGCTGAGCTACAGGCCCGTCTTTTCATTCTGTGGTGGAGATTAGCGGATTCGAACCGCTGACCTCCTGCTTGCAAGGCAGGCGCTCTCCCAACTGAGCTAAACCCCCATACAGGTCCGTTTTCGCTGTCTTTTCGTTGTTGTCCGCCCCGCAAGAGCGAATTGTACTTTAACACACCCCCCGCCATTTGTCAACACCAAATTTCACTTTTTTTGTTTCTTGTGAATTATAGCAAATACAGCCCTCACTTTTTAGGGATTTTCACAGCATTCTCCACAATGGCCTTTGTCTCCGCGCCGCCCGGACCACCTCCGGACGGCGCGGAGGCCCCTTTCATGCACAGACCGCCAGTCCGGAGAGGAAGCGCTGGATCCGGTCCAGACCCTCTTTCAGATCCTGGTCCCCGTAGCAGTAGGACAGGCGCATATACCCCTCTGTGTTGAAGTAAATCCCCGGGATCAGGCCCACTAACCCCTCCCGCAGCATCCGCTCACAGAAGGTCAGGGAGTCCATGCCGTACTGCGCAATGGGGATAAACATATAGAACGCCCCCTCCGGCTTCTGGACATTCAAGCCTATGTCCGTCAAACGACCATAGACATAGTCCCGGCGATGCCGGAAGGTCTCCGCCATAGGGGTGGTGTCGCTGTCCAGGGCGGTCACGCAGGCCCGCTGGACAAAGGACGGCACCGAAGTCACGCAGTACTGGTGGAACACCTGGAGCCGATCCCGGATAGGGGCATCCGCCATGCACCAGCCCAGACGCCACCCGGTCATGGCGTAGGGCTTGGAGAAGCTGTTCACCACCACGATGCGATCCCGCATATCCTGGTACTCCGCGAAGCTGTGGTACTCCCCCTCATACACCAGCGTCCGGTACACGTCGTCGCAGATGACGAACACAGGCCGGTCTTTCAGGATCTCATGGACCGCGTCCAGAGTCTCTTTCGTGTAAATGCAGCCGGTGGGGTTGTTGGGAGAGGTCAAAATCACGGCCTTGGTCCGCTCTGTCAGGGCGGCGCGCAGCTGGTCCGGGTCAATCTGGAAGCGGTTGTGTTCCGTAGGCAGGAACACCGGTTCCGCCCCGCACAGCTGCACCAGGGCCTCATACAGCCCAAAGGCCGGCGTGGGGATGATCACCTCGTCCCCGGGGTTGCACAGGGTCTGCAAGGTGATGAACAGGGCCTGGGTGGCCCCTACGGTCAGCAGAATCTCCTCCGGACCGTATTTCAGGCCGTGGGCGTTGGCCTCATACCGGGAGATGGCCTCCAAGGCGTAAGGATACCCGTTGCCCGGGGGATAGTGGGTGTCGTTGGCGTCTAAGGACGCCTTGGCCGCCTCCTTGATGATGTCCGGCGTGTTCATATCCGGCTCCCCAATCGTCAGGGCACAGGCCCCAGGGGTGTCCCGCACCAGATAGGTAAAGCGGCGGATGCCGCTGAGCTCCACCCGCATGGCGTCCCGGTTCAGCGTCAGTTCCATGGCAGTTTCCATCCCTTCTTATGTCAAAAATTTCCAAACTATTCCGGATTTTATCCCGGTAAACTGTTAAATCATAACTCCGGCATAGTATAGTTGCTTCCGCGCCCCTTGTCAAGCCGCTTTTTTCCACGGATGTTCCCGTCCTTTCCGGGGACACTGTGCCATGGGCAAAAAAATCAGAAAACCATCAGAAAAACTTAGAAAACGTATCAGGAGGTCTTGTGCCATGTCCCGTATCCGACGGTTCTTTCTCTGCTGTATCCTGCTGATCCCCTGCCTGTTCCTCTCCGCCGTGCTGTATTTGAACGGCAAAAACCGCCTGCTGTCCGTCCTGGGACCGGCGGCGGTGCCCGCGTCGGCGGACAACTGGGGGCTGTCCTTTCCCAAGGAGGGGGAGTCCCCCGTGGGCAACGCCTCCCGGGAGACCCTGGCCCAGTACGACGCCTGGTTTCTGGGGGATCCGGCGGAGAAAACCCTCTATCTCACCTTCGACTGCGGCTATGAAAACGGCTGTACTGCCCAAATCCTTGATACCCTGAAAAAGCACCAGGCCCCCGCCGCCTTCTTCGTGGTGGGGAACATGGTCCAGTCCGCCCCGGACCTGGTGCGGCGCATGGCGGAGGAGGGCCACATCGTGGGAAACCACACCTTCCACCACCCGGATATGTCCGCCATCGCGGATCAGGATGCCTTCCGGAAGGAGCTGGACTCCCTGGCGGAACTCTATGAGGAGACTACCGGCTATCCCCTCTCCCACTACTACCGCCCGCCTCAGGGGAAGTACAGCATCGAAAACCTGCGCCAGGCCCAGGCCCTGGGTTATCAGACCATCTTCTGGAGCCTGGCCTATGTGGACTGGTATCAGGACAACCAGCCCACCAAAGAGGCCGCCTTCGCCAAACTCCTGCCCCGGATCCACAACGGGGCCATCGTGCTTCTCCACTCCACCTCCCGGACCAACGCGGACATCTTAGACGAACTGCTGAGCCGCTGGGAGGACATGGGGTTCAGGTTCGCCTCTCTGGACGAGCTGACCGGGGCCGGGGAGGCGGCGGCGTAACCGGGACCTCCTCCGGGGGTTCGGGAGACAGTTCCTTTTTGGGACGGCTCCGCCGATACCGCCGGAGGGCCAGGGCGGTGACCGCCGCCAGTTCCCCGGATATCAGGCACGGCAGCACAAAGGCCACGAAAAACTGGGCGATCCGCAGCTGTGTCTCCCGCTCCCCCCACATCAGAATCTCCCCGCACCCCAGGGTCCCCAGGGCAGCATGAAACAGGCTTCGGTTTGCCCACAGCAGCAAACGGTCCCGTCCCTCTCCCGACGCCGTGCCCAGGGCCCAGAGGGCGGCGCAGAGGACGGCTCCCCCCATGGCGGGCAGGGCGGACCGGGCGGCGGTCCCCAAGGCCGGGGGAAACCGGGCGGTCAGGGCGTTGAGGGGGCCGTTCAGGGCGTAAAAACTCCCGGCGTAAACCGCCCCGCACACCGCCGCCAAAATCCGGGCGGCCCCCCGCAGGGTCCGGTCCCCCTCCGAGGGACGCAGAAGCGCCCAAACGCTCCCCGTTTCGCTGCCTGCTCCGGACGGTTCGCTTTTTTCAGGTCTGGACTTGCCGCTGTCCTCCGCCACTCTGCCGCCCTCCCTTCCCTGTCCCCGGCGAAACCGGCAACCTGTTTTCGGAATCCTCCCATATTATAAAATCTTTCCCCCGGCCTGTCAATTCCCCCGGAACGCCGCCGGATTTTGGCGCGTTTCCGTCCCCTTCCAGCCTTGGCGGATACGCTGATTTTATCCCGCGATCCCGTTTGATTTATGGTAAAAATTAATAAGGGCGGGACGGTTGACTTTCCGGGGGTGAAACGTTAAAATAGCGGTATATGCTCAAGAAGCAGTTCTCTGGATACGGCATGGCGGACCTGCTGGGAACGGCAGGGCCGCCTTGTTTGTATAATCTACCTTAGGAGGAAACACGATGAACATGAAGAAGCTTCTCTGCACTCTTGCCGCCTTCGCCATGGTCCTGGGCCTGACCGCCTGCGGCGGCAGCGACGGAACCTCCGGAACCGGTGCCGGTGAGACCGCCGGAACCGAGGCCGGGAACGATGCCGGAACGGAGACCGCCGCCTTTATGGTGGGCGCCACCGGCCCCCTGACCGGCGGAGCCGCCATCTACGGCAACGCCGCCAAGAACGGCGCCCAGATCGCTGTGGACGAGATCAACGCCGCCGGCGGTGTCAACGGCTACGCCATCAGCCTGCGCTATGAGGACGACACCCACGACGCCGAAAAGGCCGTCAACGCCTACAACGTGCTCAAAGACTGGGGAATGCAGCTGTCCCTGGGTTCCGTCACCTCCAAACCCTGCGAGGCTACCTCCGCCGAGACCTTCGCCGACCGGATCTTCGCCCTGACCCCCTCCGCCTCCTCCGTGGCCACCATCGACGGCAAGGACAATATGTTCCAGATGTGCTTCACGGACCCCAACCAGGGTACCGCCTCCGCGGAGTATATCAGCAGCCAGAACCTGGCCTCTAAGGTGGCCGTGATCTGGAAGAGCGACGACGTGTACTCCCGGGGCATCCGGGACACCTTCCTGGCGGAGGCCGCCGCCCGGAACCTGGAAGTGGTCAGCGACACCACCTTTGCCGACGGCAACGACAAGGACTTCTCCGTGCAGCTCAGCGACGCCCGGGACAACGGCGCGGAACTGGTGTTCCTGCCCATGTACTATGAGCCCGCGTCCCTGATCCTCTCCCAGGCCAGCGGCATGGGCTACGCCCCCAAGTGGTTCGGCGTGGACGGCATGGACGGCATCCTCACCATGAAGGGCTTCGACGCCTCCCTGGCGGAGGGCGTCATGCTCCTGACCCCCTTCAACGCCGACGCGGACGATGAGCGCACCACCGCTTTCGTTGCCTCCTATCAGGAGCGCTTCACCGACATCCCCAACCAGTTCGCCGCCGACGCCTATGACTGCGTCTACGCCTTGAAACAGGCCCTGGAAAACGCCTCCGCCACTCCGGACATGAGCGCCTCCGAACTCAATGACCTCATGATCCAGCAGTTCACCACCATGACCTTCGACGGCCTCACCGGCTCCTCCATGACCTGGGACGCCAGCGGCGCGGTGTCCAAGTCCCCCAAGGGCATGGTCATCCAGGACGGCGCGTACGTGGGCATGGACTGATTGTCCCCCTTCTTCTTTTGACTATCCCCTGTTCTTCGGATCCCGCGCCGGAAAAAGCGCGGGATCCGGGGAACCCGGGTCTTGTTTTTCCTGTGGTTTTCATTTTGTTTTTTACATAATGCCGCGTTTTGCGGAGACTTTGCGGAGACAAGGAGGGCATCTTATGACGATGGTGAACCATCTCATCAACGGCCTGAGCCTGGGCAGCGTCTACGCCATTATCGCCCTGGGCTATACCATGGTGTACGGCATTGCGAAAATGCTGAACTTTGCCCACGGCGACGTGATCATGGTGGGGGCCTACATCTGCTTTTACGCCGTCAACCAGTACCAGCTGCCCCCTGTTCTCGGCATTTTGGCGGCGGTGCTGGTGTGTACGGCCCTGGGCGTGGTGGTGGAGCGGCTGGCCTATAAGCCTCTGCGGGCGGCGTCCTCCCTGGCTGTGCTGATTACCGCCATCGGCGTGAGCTACTTCCTGCAAAACGCCGCCCTGCTGCTGTGGTCCGCCAACCCCAAGGTGTTCCCCCTGTTCTTTACCTCCACGCGGATCAATGAGGCGGGAGAGCGGGTGGTGGTCCGGAACCTGGAGATCGGGCCCCTGTCCGTCTCCTATGTGGCGGTAGTCACCGTGGCGGCCTGTATCGTCATCATGCTGGCGCTGACCTGGTTCACAGGCCGGACGAAACTGGGCAAGGCCATGCGGGCCTGCTCTGAGGACAAGGGTGCCGCCCAGCTCATGGGCATCGACGTGGACGCCACCATCTCCGTGACCTTCGCCATCGGTTCCGGCCTTGCCGCCATTGCCGGGGTGCTGCTGTGCAATATGTACCAGAACCTGGTGCCCACCACCGGGTCCATGCCCGGCATCAAGGCTTTTACCGCCGCCGTCTTTGGGGGCATCGGCTCCATCCCCGGGGCCTTCCTGGGGGGAATGCTCCTGGGGATTTTGGAGATCTTCGCCAAGGCCTACATCTCCACCCAGCTCTCCGACGCGGTGGTCTTTTCCGCCCTCATCATCGTGCTGCTGGTGAAGCCTACGGGACTTCTGGGCCGTCCGGTCCGGGAGAAGGTGTAAAAGGGGGGATCGGCTGTGAAATCCAAAACCGCCCTGCCGGGGGTGCCTCTGATGAACAAGGTGACGTGTGTGCTGGTCATCGCTGCCTACGCCGTCTTGCAGTTCATGCAGACCCGGGGAATGCTGTCCGCCTCCCTGCGGGGAATGCTGGTGCCTATCTGCGCCTATGTGGTCATGGCCGTGTCGTTGAACCTGACGGTGGGCATTTTGGGAGAGCTGTCCCTGGGCCACGCGGGGTTCATGAGCGTGGGGGCGTTCACCGGCACCGCCGCCGCCATGGCATTGCAGGACCTCATCCCCCTGGCCCCGGTACGGCTGGCGCTGGCTATGATTTTAGCCGCCGCCTTCGCCGGAGCCGCCGGGTTCCTCATCGGCATCCCCGTGCTGCGGCTCAACGGGGACTATCTGGCCATTGTCACCCTGGCCTTCGGAGAGATCATCAAGGCCGTGGTGAACAACCTCTATGTGGGGATCGACAGCGCCGGGATCCATATGAGCCTCCTCAATGACAACACCCACCTGCTGCCCGGAGGAAAACTCCTGATTCAGGGCCCCATGGGCATTGGCGGCATCCAGAAGATCTCCACCTTTACGGCGGGCTTCGTGCTGGTGCTGCTGACGCTGGTGATCATCTTCAACCTGGTGTCCAGCCGGGCGGGCAGGGCCATTATGTCCATCCGGGACAACCGCATCGCGGCGGAGAGCGTGGGCGTCAACGTGGTGAAGTACAAGATGATGGCCTTTGTCACCTCCGCCGCCATGGCGGGGGCCGCCGGGGCCTTGTTCGCTATGAACTACTCCACCATCGTCGCCAACAAGTTCGACTTCAACCTGTCCATTCTGGTGCTGGTGTTTGTGGTGCTGGGGGGCCTGGGGAACCTGCTGGGCTCCGTCATCGCCGCCGCCGCCCTGACGATTCTTCCGGAGGCCCTGCGGCAGTTCTACGACTACCGGATGTTAGTCTACGCCATTGTGCTGATTCTCGTTATGCTCATCACCAACAGCCCCGCGGTAAAGGCCCTCTATGGCCGCAGGTTTTCCGGAAAGGAGGAGGCGTAACCCATGTCGAAACTGGTACCCGTCCCCTCCGGCAGCATGGTTCCGGAGCGGGACGCGGGGAAACACCCCATCTTAGAGTGCGTGGATTTGGGGATCACCTTCGGCGGACTGAAAGCCGTGGAGGACTTCAACATCATGATCGGCCCCACGGAGATCTCCGGCCTCATCGGCCCCAACGGCGCGGGGAAAACCACCGTGTTCAACCTCCTGACCAAGGTCTACCAGCCCACCCGGGGCACCATCCTCTTAGACGGCCGGGATACCCACGGCATGAACACCATGCAGGTCAGCAGGGCCGGGATTGCCCGAACCTTCCAGAACATCCGACTCTTTAACAACCTCTCCGTGGAGGACAACGTGAAAGTCGCCATGGACGCCAATATGAAGTACAGTATGTGGTCCGGTATCTTCCGCCTGCCCCGGTACTGGCAGGAGGAGCGGTCCGCCCGGGAGAGGGCGTTGGAACTGCTGTCGCTGTTCTCCATGGAGAAGCTTGCGGGAGTCAAGGCCGGGTCCCTGCCCTACGGGGCCCAGCGGCGGCTGGAAATCGTCCGGGCCTTAGCCACCCATCCCTCCCTGCTGCTCCTGGACGAACCGGCGGCGGGCATGAACCCCTCCGAGACGGCGGAGCTCATGGAGAACATCCGCAAGGTCCGGGACACCCTGCAAATCGCCATTTTGCTCATTGAGCACGATATGAACCTGGTGATGAACATCTGCGAGGGGATCTGCGTGCTGAACTTTGGCCGGATCATCGCCAAGGGCACCCCCGCGGAAATCCAGTCCAATCCCGCCGTCATCGAGGCGTACCTGGGCAAACAGGGTTAGGAGGACGCCATGGAAGCCATTCTCAAAGCGGAGGACCTGAACGTCTATTACGGCAGCATCCACGCCATTAAGGGCGTGTCCTTTGAGGTGTACCCCGGGGAGATCGTCACCCTCATCGGCGCCAACGGCGCGGGGAAGTCCACCACCCTCAACACCCTCTCCGGCCTGCTCCACAGCCGTACCGGGTCCGTCCGGTTCCTGGAAGAGAACATCAGCCGTCTGGCCAGCCACAAAATCGTGGCCCGGGGCCTGGCCCTGGTGCCGGAGGGACGGCGGATCTTCGCCCAGATGACCGTCCGGGAGAATTTAGAGATGGGGGCCTATACCCAGCCCCCCTCCGGCGCAGCCGGGGACTTGGACATGGTGTACGAACACTTCCCCCGGCTCAAAGAGCGCTCCGGCCAGATCGCCGGAACCCTCTCCGGCGGCGAACAGCAGATGCTGGCCATGGGGCGGGCCCTCATGAGCCACCCGAAACTGCTGATGCTGGATGAGCCCTCCATGGGCTTGGCCCCGATTCTGGTGGAGCAGATCTTCGAGATTATCCGAAACCTCCACCAGTCCGGCGCGACGATCCTGCTGGTGGAGCAGAACGCCCAGGCAGCCCTGTCCGTGGCGGACCGGGGGTACGTGATGGAAACCGGGAAAATCGTCACCTCCGGCACCGGGACGGAACTGCTGTCCAGCCCGGAGATTAAGAAAGCCTATCTGGGCGGATAAACAAGTTTCTGTATTCCCCAACCGCGCCGAATCAGCCCTGCATTCAGCACTGAATCACACTGAATAAGGAGTGAGACTATGAAAAAAGCGGTATCCTTCCTGCTGTCTCTGGCCCTGCTGCTGGCCCTGGGGGTCTCCGCCCTGGCCGCGGAGACGGAGGAACCCGCCCTGCTGGACAGCGGCGGCAGATCCCTCTCCAAGCTCTCCCAGGCGGAAATCACCCAGCTGCTCACGGACAACCCCCTCACCCTCACCGGCAATGTCTTTGAGGAGGAGCCCTCCTGTACCGCCCCCTACGCCCCGGGACGGATCACGGAGGACGCCCTGAAACGGACGGCGGGCCGTCTGAACGCCCTGCGGCGCATTGCGGGACTCCCCGCCGTGGCCTTAGACGACGCCATGAATGAGAGCGCCCAGTACGGGGCGGTACTGGTGGCCGCCTCCGAGTTCAGCCACTATCCCCCGAAACCCGATGACATGGACGAGGCATTCTACAACACCGCCAAGGCCGCCACGTCCAGCAGCAACATCTACGGCGGCACCTACTCCGCCCCCTTGATCCGGGCCGTGGACAGCTTTATGGACGACTCCGACGCCTCCAACGTGTCCATCTTAGGCCACCGCCGCTGGCAGCTGAACCCCGCCATGGGGAAAACCGGCTTCGGCTACGCCAAAAAAACCGGCACCTCCTATGCCTTCGTCACGGAGAAGGCCTTCGACACCAGCGCCCCGGCCCTGGACTATGACTTCATCAGCTGGCCCGCCTCCGGGTACTTCCCCTCCACCCTGTTCACAAAAAACACCGCCTGGAGCGTCACCCTGAACCCCGCCAAATACGCCCCGCCCTCCCAGAGCGCCCTGAGCGTCACCCTCCGGCGGGAGAGCGACGGCAAGACCTGGACCTTTTCCGACAGCCAGTCCTACACGGCCGCCGGATCCGGGGCGTATTTCCACGTGGACCTCACGGGATACGGCGTGGCCAACTGCGTCATGTTCCGGCCCGATGAAGTGGAGGCCTATTCCGATACTTACACCGTGTCCATCAGCGGCGTGAAAGACCGCAGCGGACAGAGCGTTCCCCTGTCCTATCAGGTCACCTTCTTCGATCCCCTCACCACCTCTACTTCTCCCGGCGGGGACGGCCCTTCGGATACGGAGGCGATTCACTTTGACGACGTGTCCCCCAACGCCTATTTCCACGACGCCGTGGAGTGGGCGGTGAAACAGGGCATCACCAACGGCACCACCGCCACCACCTTCTCCCCCTCCGACACCTGTACCCGGGCCCATATCCTGACCTTCCTGTGGCGGGCCTTCGGTTCCCCGGAGCCGGGGATCCCCAACCCCTTCACCGACGTGGCGGAGAGCGCCTACTACTACAAAGCGGCCCTGTGGAGCTTTGAAAACGGGCTCATCTACGGCAAGACCTTCGCCGGAGGCACTCCCTGTACCCGGGCGGCTACGGTGATGTACCTGTGGAAACTGGCCGGGTATCCGGCGGCGGGAGAGTGCCCCTTTACGGACGTGTCTGTGGACGACGCCCAGCCTGTGGCCTGGGCCGTGGCCCAGGGCATCACCAACGGCACCACCGCCACCACTTTCGCCCCCACCCGTATCTGCACCAGGGCCCAGATTGCCACCTTCCTGTACCGGGCCCTGGCCCAGTGACCATGGACGGACAGGAGCGGCGGTCCGCCATTGCGGACACCCTGCGTCAGGCGGAGGGCCCGGTCAGTGCCAGCGCCCTGGCCTCCGCTTTCCATGTGAGCCGTCAGGCCGTGGTAGGGGACATCGCCCTGCTGCGGGCGGCAGGGGCGGATATCTTGGCAACCCCCCGGGGCTACGTCCTCCGTCCCCCCTTCTCCGGGGGCTTTCCCCGGAAAATCGCCTGCCGCCACGACAGCGCGGGGATGCGGGCGGAACTGGAGGCCATTGTGGACCAGGGGTGTACGGTGCTGGACGTGATTGTGGAGCACCCCCTGTACGGCCAGCTGACCGGCCCCCTCCAGCTTTCCAGCCGCTATGATGTCCAGCAGTTCCTCCGGCGCTGCGCGGACGCCCAGGCCCATCCCCTCTCGGACCTCACCGGAGGCATCCACCTCCACAACCTGGCCTGTCCGGATAACGACGCCTTTCTCCGGGTCCTCCAATCCCTGCGAAAACTGGGTATTCTGCTGGAAGAGAGCCCATAAACTGCGCTTTTTGGAAAAAAAATCAGCAAAATGACGAAACAGAGGCAGACAACCGGGACGGAGGCTTTTCCGCTTGAATTCAGCGGCGGATTGTGCTATGCTAAGTCTAAGGAATCCGCCGGACGGGAGGGAGTGTTTCCCGACGGCGGCTGAAACAAAGGAGGGTATTCAATGAAAAAGTATCTGGCGGAGGCCATTGGCACCTGTGTGCTGGTGGTTCTGGGCTGCGGTACCGCCATGCTGGTGGGCTGCGACGCGGCGAACGGCGGCGGGTACATCCTCACTGCCCTGGCTTTCGGTCTGTCCATCGTGGCCATGGCCTACTCCATCGGCAACATCTCCGGCTGCCACATCAATCCTGCGGTGTCCCTGGGCGTGCTGCTCAGCGGAGGCATGGAGATGATGGAGTTCGTGTACTACGTGGTGGCTCAGTGTGTGGGCGCTCTGGCGGGCGCCATTATCCTGGCCGTGACCTTCGGCCTGGGCGGCGTGGAGGATAAAACGGGTCTCGCGGGCTTCGGCACCAACGGCCTGGCCGGGGTCGGCGGCAGCGCCATTGCCGGACTGCTGGTGGAGATCGTCCTGACCTTCATCTTCGTCACCAACATCCTGGGCGTCACCTCCAAGAAGGCCGCCCACGGTTCCTTTGGCGGCCTGGTCATCGGCCTGACCCTGACGGGCGTCCACATCCTGGGCATCGGCCTGACGGGTACCTCCGTGAACCCGGCCCGGTCCCTTGGCCCCGCCATCGTGGCGGCCATCTCCGGCAACGCGGCTCCCCTTGCCAGCCTCTGGGTCTTCATCGTCGGCCCCCTGGTGGGCGCGGCCCTGGCGGCGGTTGTGTACAATATGCTGGAAAACTAACGCAAATCCTTGGAACGCAAACGGGGGATCCTCTGCCGGATCCCCTGTTTTTGCGCGCTTTATTGCGCAAAGAGCCCTGGTCTATTGCAATTTTTCGGGAAATCTGCTATGATGCGGATGTTCTGTGCGACGAATTATTCTGACGCTGGCAGGCAGGTGGTTTTTTTGAGAATTGTAGTGAAAGTGGGCACCTCTACCCTGACCTATCCCACGGGTCGGCTGAACATCCGGCGGGTGGAGGCTTTGTGCAGGGTGCTCAGCGACTTGAAAAACGCGGGACATGAAGTGGTGCTGGTGTCCTCCGGGGCCATTGGCATGGGCGTAGGGAAACTGGGGCTCACAAAGCGTCCCGAGGATATGCCCTCCAAACAGGCCGCCGCCGCCGTGGGACAGTGCGAGCTGATGTACGTATACGACAAGCTATTCTCCGAGTACAACCACACCGCCGCTCAGATCCTCCTGACGGCGGAGGATCTGCGGGACAAAAAGCGCCATGGGAATTTCAGCAACACCATTCTGCGCCTGCTGGAACTGGGGGCACTGCCTGTCATCAATGAGAACGACACCGTGTCCACGGAGGAGATCGCCTTCGGCGACAACGATACCTTGGGCGCTCTGGCGGCGGTCAGTGTTCAGGCGGACCTGCTGATCCTCCTGACGGACATCGATGGCCTCTATACGGCGGATCCCCGGCGGGATCCCGGCGCGGCCCGGATCCCGGAGGTGACGGAACTGACGCCGGAGATTCTGGCCTCCGCCGGAGGGCAGGGCTCCGCCCTCAGCACTGGGGGCATGGCCACCAAACTCTCCGCCGCCCAGCTGTGTATGGACGCCGGCATCGACATGGTCATCGCCAACGGTTCCTGGCCCGAGGTTCTCTATGAGGCGGTGGACGGGAAAGAAGTGGGCACCCGATTCAGAGGGAGGAAGGCGTAATGCGGGAGACACGGGAGATTTTACAGTCGGCAAAGGCGGCGTCGCCGGTATTGGCGTCCGCTTCTACGGAGGGAAAAAATCAGGCCCTGGAGGCCATGGCCAACTGGCTGGTGTGGGAACAGGAGGCTATTCTCCAAGCCAACCGGGAGGACGTGGACCAGGCCCGCGCCGCTTTGGGAGAGGTCATGATAGACCGCCTGCTGCTGACGCCGGAACGGATCCGGGACATGGCGGCGGGCATCCGGGACGCGGCCGCCCTGCCGGATCCGGTGGGACAGGTGCTGCGGCGGGTGGTGCGGCCCAACGGGCTGGTGGTGGAGAAAACCGCCGTGCCCCTGGGGGTCATTGGCATCATCTATGAGAGCCGCCCCAACGTCACCTCCGACGCCGCGGCCCTGGCCCTGAAAGCTGGCAGCGCCGTGGTACTGCGGGGCGGGAAGGAGGCCTTCCGCTCCAACGCCGCCATTGTCAGGGCCCTGCGCTTAGGGCTGACAGACGCCGGATTCCCGGCGGACCTGATTGGCTTCATAGAGGACACCTCCCGGGACAGCGCCCGGGATATGATGGAGGCGGCGGGGTTCATCGATCTCCTGATTCCCCGGGGAGGCGCGGGCCTCATCCGGAGCTGTGTGGAGCACGCCAAGGTCCCCTGCATCCAGACCGGAACCGGCATCTGCCACCTGTATGTGGACGCGTCGGCAAATTTGGACATGGCCCTGAACATCGTGGAGAACGCCAAAACCAGCCGTCCCTCCGTGTGCAACGCGGCGGAGGTCCTGCTGGTCCACCAAGAGATCGCGGATCGTTTCCTGCCGGAACTGCGGCGGCGTCTGGTGGAGGACCGGGCGGCGAAGAGGCTTCCCGCCGTGGAACTGCGGCTGGACCCGTCCGCCGCCGCCATCATCCCCGGCACGGCGGCGTCGGATCGGGATTTTGACACGGAATTCTTAGACTATATTCTGGCGGTCCGGGTGGTGGACAGCGTAGAGGAGGCCGTCCGGCACATCGCCCTCCACTCCACCGGCCACAGTGAGGCCATTGTCACGGAGGATCCCGCCGCCGCCGAAACGTTTACCCGACAGGTGGACTCCGCCGCCGTGTATGTCAACGCCTCCACCCGGTTCACCGACGGCGGGGAGTTCGGCCTGGGCTGTGAGATGGGGATCTCCACCCAAAAGCTCCACGCCCGGGGGCCTATGGGTTTGGAAGAACTGACTTCCTATAAGTATATCGTCCGGGGCACCGGGCAGATCCGGTAACCATCAGGAGGCATTTGCATGGCTTTGGCTGGTTTTCTCGGCTGCGGCAATATGGGCGGAATTTTAGCCGCCGCCGCAACCAAAATGACGGATTCCGGGGAGATTCTGGGAGCGGATCACCATCCGGAAAAGCTCCGGCGGCTCCATACGGACTGCGGCGTGGTCCCGGCAGACGCCCGGGAGATTGCGGAAACGTGCCGCTTCATTTTCCTGGGCGTGAAGCCCCAGGGCATGGCCCAGGCATCGGCGGAGATCCGGGACATCCTGTCCCGCCGCACCGATCCCTTCGTGCTGGTCTCCATGGCGGCGGGGCTGTCCATAACGTCAGTGTCGGAACTCTTTGGCGTGGGGGGAAGGGTGATCCGCATCATGCCCAATACCCCCGCCGCCGTGGGCGCGGGGGTGATCCTCTACTGCACCGGCGGAGATATAGATTTGGAGACGGAACAGGCATTCCTGGGACTGCTGGACGCCGCCGGAACCCTGGTGAAGTTGGAAGAAGCCAAGTTCGACGCCGCCAGCGCCGTGACAGGCTGCGGTCCGGCCTTTGTGTGCCTGTTTATGGAGTCCCTTGTAGACGGAGCCGTCCGCTGCGGCCTGCCCCGGAACCTGGCCCTGGAATTCGTACAGCGGACCGTGCTGGGCACGGCAAAGCTGTCCTTAGAGAGTGGACAGGATCCCGCCCTGCTGCGGGCCGCCGTCTGTTCCCCCGGAGGCAGCACCATCGCCGGTGTGGCGGCCATGGAGGAACACGCCGTTCGGTTCGCCGCTATGGAGGCGGTGCAGGCGGCCTTTCTGCGCACGGTGGAATTGGGCGGACCCAAGAACTGACCCTGCGCCCGATTTGCGGGTCTTTCCCTTGACAGGGCCCGTCCGCCGGGGCTATAATAGCCCTTGATCGCCGCGAAAGCAGACGAGAAACAAGAGATCTGGAAGGAGAAATTCCTATGAAAAAACTGGCGGCCTTCGCGCTGGCGCTTTTTATGCTGGCGCTGTCCGGCTGCGGCGGCGGAAAGGACACGGAAGGGCCCTCTTCCGGCGGCGGAAGCGGCATTGGCGGAGTGTTGTCCGGCCTGCGGGGCGGCCGGGAACTGCGGATGAACGTGGCCGCAGACGGAGATTCCGTGTGGCTGACAGCCGCCAATACTTTTCAAACCCTCATCGAGGAGCGGACCGAGGGCCGCTACCGGGTGCGGATCTATACCGGAGAACAAGATGCGGCGGAGGGCGTGGAAGCCCTCTTTTCCGGGGAGATAGATTTGGATCTCCGCTCTCTCATGGACTTGCAGGGCGGGGAACCAAGGCTGGCGGCAGCGGTGATGCCGTGGCTGTTTACCAGCGAAACCGTGGACGAAACCCTGTTCCGGGGACCGGGAAAAGAATCTCTCTTTTCCGTCCTCCGGGAACGGGGCGTGGAGCCTCTGGCCCTGGGGGAAAACGGCTTCCTGCAATTTACCAACAACCTCCGGCCTGTCAGCGCCCCGGAGGATCTGCGGGGACTGCGGGTGTGGGTCCGGTCGGAGGGCGTGGAGGCGGACTTCTTCCGGCTGATGGGAGCGGAACCGGTGGTTCTGGGATCGACGGAGGGCTTTGCCGCTTTGCAGTCCGGGGATTTGGACGGACAGGAAAACGCCCTGGATACCATCCGGGCCGGAGACGTACATCTTATCCAGCGGTATCTCACCGTGTGGGACGGCTCCTATGACCCCATCTGCCTCTGTGTGTCCGGGAAAATCTGGGACGAGCTGTCCGAAACAGACCGGACCGTCTTTCGGACCGCCGCCCAGGAGGCCTGTACTGCGGAGATCGCCGCCGTACGGCAGCTCCGGGAGGAATTGATCGGCGAATTTGAGGAGTCCGGCGTGGAAGTGACCGTGCTGTCCGAGAGCCAGAAAGACGCCTTCCGGTCAGCTGTCTCCCCTCTTTACGATACTTGGCGGGCTCCCGTGGGCGACGCCCTCTTCGCGGACTTCGGCGTGGTGTTTTCCTAACGCCTCATATAAAGAAGGGTGGACGATGCGCTATGAAACTGGGAATCTTGGGTACCGGCATGATCGCAAAGGAGTTTCTCTCCATCTCCGGACAGTTGAATATAGAGTCCATGGCGGTTTACGGCAGAAACAAGGACGCGATCTACGCCCTGGCGGCGCAGTACTCCATCGCAGCCTTTTCCGACTGCGATGCCCTGCTCCACAGCGACATTGACACGGTGTATGTGGCTCTGCCCAACGCCCTGCACTACGCCTTTGGCCGGAAAGCCCTGGAGGCGGGAAAGCACGTGATTCTGGAAAAGCCCGCCGCCGCCAGTTTTGCCCAGTTCCAGGAACTGGCAGTTCTCGCAAAGCAGCGGGATCTCCTGCTCTTTGAGGCCGTCACCACCCACTATCTGCCCGCCTACCGGTCCCTCCGGGAGGAACTGGCGGGCCTTGGCAGAATCCGGATTGTCAGCCTCAATTACAGCCAGTACTCCTCCCGCTATGACCGGTTCAAGGCGGGGGAAATCCTTCCGGCCTTTGATCCCAAACAAGCCGGAGGCGCGTTGATGGATTTGAACGTCTACAACCTCCACTTCGTCGTGGGTCTGTTCGGCGCCCCCAGTGAGCGGGCCATCGACACCAGCGGCATCATGGCTCTGGATTACGGGGATTTCAAGGCCGTGTGCATCGGTGCCAAGGACTGCCAGGCCCCTATTCAGTCCACCATCCAGGGGGACGGCGGGAATCTGGTGGTCACTATGCCCGCCAACCAAATGACGGCCTATGAACGGAGCGGCAACGATGGAAACCGGGTACAGCGGTCCTTTGACGACGGAAGCCACCGGATGGTATACGAGTTCCGGGCCTTTGACCGGATGATCCGGGAACATGATGTGAAAACCTGCGAGGAAATGCTGGAACGCAGCGGCATTGTGGCCCGGATCCTGGAAGAGGGCCGGAAACAGGCAGGGATTGTGTTCCCCTCCGACAGATAATGCGGCCAATCTTTTGAATTGTGCGGTTGACAAGTAAGCGTAAACTCCGGAGGCGGGTTGACAAAGCAAAACCCTGGCTCCGAAGGGTCGGGGTTGGGTATGAAAGGCATTATGACCAGCCGTGCAGATTAAGCCTTCTGCACGGCTGGATTGGGTTTACAGAGGTCTGGAGCATTCCATGGAAGCAGTAGGTCTATCCAGTCGGCGCTGCTGTGATCTGCCTTTGGCAATTCCGCAACAGGAACAAGAGGTAACGGTACGGGTCCAGGCCATTGGCTTCGGCGGTCTCCAGGATGCTGTAGAGAACCGCGCTGGCCCTTGCACCGCGTGGCGTGTTGGCGAAGAGGAAGTTTTTGCGGCCCATGACGAAGGGCTTGATACTCCGCTCCGCACGGTTGTTGCTGATTTCCAGCCGCCCGTCCAGCAGATAGTTGGTTAGGTTCCCCCACTGATTCCTCAGATAGGTAAACGCCTGACCTAACTTGGATTTGGAGGAGACCTCCCTGGAATCAGTCCACGACTTGAACTGCTCCAGCAGCGGCTTTCCCCGTTTTAGCCGTTCCTCGTAACGCTTCTCCGGCGGCAGGTCCCGCGATTCCCGCTCTATCACGAACAGTTTCGTGCAATATGCAAGTCCTTCCACAGCGGAGCCGGTTTTGGTCCCCCTGGGCTGGGCCTTAACCGCTTCGTCGAACTCCCGCCGCAGATGTGCCCAGCAGCCGACGCGAATGTCATCCTCTACGGCATTGTATCCACTGTACCCGTCTGTCTGGAGATAGCCGTGAAAGTCTTTTAGGAACGCTGAGGGGAAACTGCCGCTGCGCCCTTCCTGATATTCGTAGAGGGCAATCTGCTTCTCTTCCGCTGCTCCCGTCAGATACAGCCACATATAGCTCTTGCTCTGGGCGCTTCTCCCTGCCTCACGCAGAACCTGCAAGGTCGTTTCATCTGCGTGCAGGATGGCTACGAAACCCATAAACCAGTGCAAACGGTCATAGAGAGGGAGCAGCAACTCCGCACACTTGAGTACCCAGTCGCTCATGACCTGCCGCGACAGCAGAATCCCCTGGCGCTTCCACTCCTGCTCCTGCCGGTACAGCGGAAAACTTCTGCACGATAATATTTACCGCGGCCTCTGGGCTTGCAAAGCCGCCGGGAATCAGTGCTGGCTCTTTCGGCGTCTCCACGATGGGGACCTCTATTCCGTTATCCCGACAGTTGGCGCAGCCGTAAGTCATATAGATGTCACGATGCAGCACTGCTCTCGCCGGAATCAATTTCAGCGTTTCCCGGACTTCTGTTCCGATGGGTTGCATAGTTTCCCCGCACTCCGGGCATACCCGCTCCTCCGCGCACAGTTCATGCGTATAATCCGCCTTTCTGCGAAAGGCACCGACGGGTTTATGAAACGCCGTAGTGCCAACGCTTCAAAATAATGCTATACTTATCCACGGGAAGGTTTCAGCAAACTACAGAACCCGTGGAGGTGAGTGGCGGGGCTGTATAGCGGCAACCCCGCATAAGTATATGGTGTCGGTCATCCGTTAAGGCATCAACGATTGGCGCAAACAAGTAGCCCGTAAACTTATCTCTTTCAAATCGACTCGATTTTGCCGGATGGCCAGTCCCTGCTGAACTTCCCATATCT
>CAJOHW010000036.1 GCA_905234565.1 uncultured Oscillibacter sp.
ATCATCTGAAAAAGCCTTCGGCATACGGATGTTCATAAGCGACCGAAGAATGCGTCGCTTTCCTTCGGTGTCTTTAGGTGTTTCCAAATCTTTATATTGGACAGAATCTGTTTTGAATTCCTCTACAAGATAATCCAGTCGCTGATTCTGTGTCATTTTCTCATTCATACTGTTACCTTCTTTCCACCGCACCTACAGGACATTCCGTCATGCAGTTTCCACAATGCAGGCAGTGTTCCTGCTCGATAACATAGGGAATACTATCTGTCATGATGCAGTTCTGCGGACAGACTGCTGCACAACTTCCACAACCGATGCAGGCGTCAGTAACGAAATAACCCTCTGATTTTTTATCTGCTCCGCCAAAGGTAAAGGAGTCACGCTCGATTGGCTTCTTTGAAAGATCAAACCACTCACCGCTGCCCTCATATATCTGAAACACCGTCAGAGCATGCATAGACTCCTCTGTTGGATATATCTTGCGCATATACGGATTTTTCTCGAACAGTTCCGGAATCCTCTCATATCCAAGCTCCCGAACTTTTCCACGGATAGACACAGCCACGCTGCTCATGGTATCCTCGCCTTTCATCGCAGTCAGGGCAAGAAATTCTCTTTTCTTCAGTCTGTCATAAAAGCCTTTGCCCTTTGCGGTAAGGAAATACAACCCATTTTCATCACTGTCCATCATATCGATTGCTGCCGTCACAGGAAGACCGTCGTCATCGACAGTGGCTACAATCGTTCGATGTATTTCATTCACTATATAGTCAAGATAGTCCTTTGCAGTCACGTTTACGCCTCCTTAGAAAAGGACTCCGAAGCAGTCTGCCCCGGAGTCCGATTTTGTCAGGCTTCTTTTGCCAGAAAATCCTGCATTCCTGTCCTTAAATCCGCTATGGTGTACTTTTTCATTTCATCCTCCATAGCTTTTTGAATGTCTTTCAGCTTGTCATCCAAAAGGGCATGGATGTTTCTTCCTACAGGACATTCCGGACTTGGGTTTTCATGGAACCGGAATAAGTCTCCGCCCTCTACAGGCTCTATGGCCTGATATACGTCATAGAAGGATATCTCCGACAGTTCTCTTGTTGGCGAGATTCCGCCGGTTCCTCTTGCTACCGTGATAAGTCCTGCACCTTGCAGCTGTGTGAGTATTTTGCGAATGATAACCGGATTTGTTCCTATGCTTCCTGCGAGAAAATCGCTTGTAACCTTGTATTCATCCTTAAAAGTTTCCACACAGGTGAAGATATGCAAAGCCACGGTAAATCTGCTCGATATCTGCATATAAACCACCTCCGGCTATCATTCTACATCACGCCGGCTGTAATTTCAATGGTTACATTAGAATTTTCCGTTCTGATTCTGCCAGGAATCTTTGTCGGCAAGCGTTTCCATGACATCCCAGTGCTCTGCGATAAACCCATTTTCCACACGGAACAGATCATAATATGTGGTAGGTTCGCCGCCGAAGGAACCTTCGCTGCAGGCAAGTGCATAATCGCCGTCAGCAAGCACCATGTGTGTCTTGTCGTAAACCATGGAAATACCCTGTTTTGCCATTGCTTCAAGAGCCGCTCCAAGTCCTGACAGACCGTCGGCGATGGAGATGTTATGCTGGATGTATTTATCGCCGTCGTAGTAAGAGGTCAGCTTATCCGGGTTTTCTCCACGAAGCACATCGCCAACAAATCCGGCAACGATACGTCGGGTCTCTTCCTTATCAACGTCTTTCTTTTCAAGCGTGCCGTCAATCTGAGTATGACCTGAAGGATTCGGCTCAGCAACATTCTGAAGGTTATCCCAGTGCTCGTTGATTTTGCCGTCGGCATTGAAATGGAACACATCAAACGCGACCTGCTCACCTGCTCCGGCGAAATTGTAAACAGTCTGAAGGAAAACATGGTCTCCGTCCTCAAAAGCGCGGATGTTGTTGACAGTGGTCTTAACGGGAGCCTGCTGAAGACCTGCAACAGCGGCCACGAATGCATCTGCACCGGTACCGAAAGCGAGATTGTGCTGCTTGTACTCAGGTGCGAGAAGAGACTTAGCCTTCTCCAGATCGCCGGAAGCGAATGTGCCTATCAGAGCCAGTGCCTTTTCTTTGTTTGTCATGGTGGTATCCTCCTTAAAAATCTGTAATTGATGTTTTAAATGTAACCATCGTGGTTTTATCTTGTGTAAAGTATAGCACGTCGAAGTTGTAATGTCAATAGTTACATCAAATTTTTTCAAAAAAAATTTCGGATACAATTTGTACCCGACAAAAACAACCGCATTCTCTCATTTTTTGCACCCCCTGCCTCTGAAATGCACCCCCTAAAATGGATTTGCACCCCCTTGATTTTCAGGCGGCAAGGCAATCGCTGAATTGTATCATACTCTGCACTTTGCTTTCATATACGCGGCAGTTATCAAAAGGCCGTAGTATGGAAACAAGAGTCTTAACCACACTGGAAGGGGTGTAGAATTCGCCGCCGCCTACGCCTTCTTTTTCTGCAAACTGAGCTATACAGTATTCATATGTACGCCCAAGCAGATCCTCACTCTGCTCGGTATCGCTCATGTCTATATTATTTGTGAAGATGTCCACGACATCCCCTAGCACTCTCTTATCCAAATCAGGGCTGGCATAATTCTTGGGAAGCACATTCTTCAGAGTCTTATTTTCAGCCTCGATTGCTCTCATGGCATTATCGATAACCGCGCCGATTTCTGGCGTATGTGCAGACGATGCTATCGTATTCCAGCGTGCGTCCTCTGGAACAAAGAATACATTCTCCTCAGTATATGCATCCCTATCATCCTCAAACCCATCACCTTCATCCACAAGTTCCTGATATCTCTTGTCAAAGGCTGCGGAAATATATCTCAAAAAGATAAGTCCGATGATTACCTTTCTGTATTCCGCCGCCGGTATATGTCCCCACAGAACGCACGCCGCATCCCACAGTTGTTTTTCAAAGCCAATGTTGGCGTTGGTTTTATCAGCCATTTGATTTATCCTCCTGATAATTATTCTTTATCCTTTTCTTCAGGCAGGAAGTCCACGATGTCCTGAACCTCGCACCCCAGCGCAGCGCAGACCTTCGTAAGCACCTCTGTAGATACATCCTGATCCTTACCCAACAAACGTGCCGAATAATCAGTTATTCCTGACATCCGTATTAACTGAGCCATGCTTATTTTTCTGTCTACCATAAGATATCGTAATTTCTTGTAACTTACGGCCATTTTTATCCTCCAAAATCCTTCAAAGCCACACATTATACTTGCAAAAACCCAATTCTGATTATATCAAGCTACTCGTCTTTTGTCAACATTATTTGGTGAATATCACCACCCTTGAGCAATTATAATCGACTACCTCCAAGCATAAACTCGCCGACTTAGGGATGCCCCAAACCTTTCAATTATTCCATACATTTTAATTATTCCTATCCAAGGGGGTTCATTGCATTTTGCCGCCCCGTTGGACTTCATCCAGCTCTCCCCCCGCCGTAAAACAGCCAAAACAAAAAAAGCCCGGAATAGCCTTATTTCAAGCCATTCCGAGCCTAATTACCCTCATACATTTGTATCAATATCGCAGTCTAAACATCCGTGGTCTGACGCCATTCCTGACATTTGCCGCAAACCTGTTGCCCAAGACACGCCGGGGACTTGATTCCACGGCGTGTTCGTTATTTCGCACCGTACATTTCGCACCGTACCGCTTATTTATCGCTTACGATAAAAAAGCGCGACAAACCTTTTCCTCTGTCAAGAGACAGGGGAAGTTTGCCGCGCTTTTTCGATGCTGAGTTTGATGGAGCTTTCGCTGGAAACAAGAAAGCTTCGCGTTATTCCTCGATCCAGTCCTCCACCACGTCCCGGAGGGCGGACGGCGGCACCGTGCCCCGGCGCAGACGCTCCAAAAACGCCTCCGCCCGACAGCGGGACACGGTCAGATCCCCCGCCGCGGCCTCCTCTCCCTCCATCTCCGCCGCCACGCCGTAGAACTCGATGTCTCCCTCCATGACCGCAACCGTCAGGGAGTAGCGGATCTGCTTCCCATTGCACTCCGCCGAGCCGTAATACAACCGCCGCATGGTTCCCCCTCCTTCTCCAATCCAAACTTCTGTCTGTGAAAGGAATACCCTTTACATAGAATATCACATGGTTCTGTCGAAATTTGTCGAATTTTGTCGAATTGGATGAAAAAAACCGGGAAACCGTGTCGAATCCGCATTTTGTATCCGGTTGGCACGGTTTCCCACTAAATCTTGTATCTCCTGTCCGGGACAGCGGTCCCTGTCATTGTAAAATCCTTTACGGTTCTGACTGCTCGGCGGCAAATCCCAGGGACGCCGCGACGGAGGCCAGGGCCTCCCGGTCATAGAGGAGGTTCAGCGCCTCCAAGAGGGCGTTGGCGTTGAGCTGCTCCGGAAGGTGCAGGGCTTTCAGCAGGGCCTTCCGCCGTCTGGCGCTGTCCCGTCCCCCGGAGAGGCCCAGTTCCATGAGATCCGCTTTGGTGAGAGGCTCCCGCCCCGCCGTCTCCGGCGGATCCCCGTCCAAAAACGTGGCCCCGGCGGCCCGAAGGGCGTCCAGCAGGACGCTCCCCGGCATTCCCTCTACGCCCAAAAGCCCCGCCTTCCCGGGGACGCGCTTGCGCCGCTCCTTGCCGGGGATCTCCGGAATATAGGCCTGTTTTACGCAGTTCTTAGGCAGGGCCCCTTTCAGAAAGCCCCGGAGGACGAACCCCGCCCCGTCGCTGTCCGTCAGGAGAATCACCCCCCGCCGCTCCGCCAGACGCCGCAGATAGGCCACCCGCTCCCGTTGCCGGAACACGGCAAAGCCGTCCAAGGTCAGGACGGCGGCGTCCACCACCTGGCACAGGGCGTGCTTGTCGTATCGGCCCTCCACCACGATGACCTCCCGGATTTTGGGCCTGTTCATCTCCGCCCCGCCTCCAGCTGTACCAGCAGCAGTTTCAGCTCCCCCTGGGGGTCCAAACCCGGCTCGCTCTTCATCCTCCGGTCCAGGGCCTCACAGCGCCTGACGGACTCCGCGCACCAGTCCCTGTCCGCCCGCCGGGCGGCAGACAGCAGCAGCTTTGCCGGATAGTCCGACCGCATTCCCCACAGGTCCTTCAGCCACAGCCTGTCCCGGCCCGTATCCAGGGCAATCCGGGCGGTGTAAATCCGGCGCAGCTGACTGCCCAGGGCGGCCAAAATCATAATCGGCTCCGTCTGCATCTTCAATAGGTTCCCCAAGAGATTCGCCGCCTGGTTGGCGTCCCCTTTCAGCACCGCGTCGGACAGGCGGAACACCTCCGTGGACAGCACCGGGTCCGCGATGTCCTCAATGTCCCGCATGGTCACGGCCCCGCCCTTTGCGTAAGCCGCCAGCTTCTCGATCTCCGGGATTAAGCCCGCCATGAGGTCCCCGCAGGTGAAAATCAGGTGTTCCGCCTCTGTACGGCCAATCTCCTTGCCCAAGGCCCGGAACCGCCGGACAATCCAGGCGGTGAGATCGCTGTGGTCCTGGGCCTGGAACTCCACCTCCTGGGCGTGTTCGGACAGGGCCTTGCACAGCTTTTTCATGGTCCGGTTGGGCTGATAGGCCATGGTGTCATAGAGAAACACCAGACAGCACCACTCCGGCAGGTCCTCCAAGAGGGCAATCAGTCCCCGGCGCTGGTCCTCGGGCAGCCGGAACAGGTCCCAGTCCACCACCACAATCATCGTCCGCTCCGCCATCATGGGCAGGGCCTCCGCTATCTCCGTCAGGGTCTGGACGGACAGGTCCTTTCCCTCTACCCGGTGGTAGTTGAACGTGGAGAACGCCTCCGGCACCAATTTCTCTCGCAGCTGTTTCAGGTAGTAGTCCCGTAGATACGCCTCCGGGCCGTAGAACACATAGGCCCCTCCGGGGGTTCCGGCGCTGAGGTCCGCTTTGAGTTTCTCCAAGGCTCCGCTTTTTTTCGCCGTTGGTTTCTTCGCCATTGCCCCCTCCTTGATACGCATGGATACGCATTTTATGACGATCCGTTTATGGCCAGATGGATGTCTCCGTCCCGGTCCGTGCGGTACACGGTGCAGCCCCGGCGGTCCAGACGCTCTAACGTCTCCGGTGCCGGGTGGCCGTAGGAGTTGCTCCCCACGCTGACACACACGATCTCCGGCGTCAGGGCGTCCAGCAGGGCGTCAGACGCGGCGTCTTTCGCGCCGTGGTGTCCCGCCATCAGGGCCTCTATATCCGGGAACTGCCAGCGGTTCACCAAAAGGCGTTCCGTATCCCCGCCCATGTCCCCAGTGAGGAGGAAATCCGCGTCCCCGGCGGAGGCCAGGACGGACAGGCCCGTCTCATTGACAGCGCCGCTTCCCACAGGAGGGAAGATCCGTAAAACCGCCTCGCCGAGTACCAAGGCCCTCTGTTCCTCCACGGTCCGCACCGGGACGCCGTACCGCTCCGCCACTGCCAGTACCCCGTCTCCCGCCGCTCCCGGCGGAATCAGCAGGACCTCCGCCTCCATCCGGGCCAGCAGGGCGGAAAGGCCGTTGATGTGGTCCCCGTCGTCATGGGTGAGGATCACCGCGTCCAGACGGCGGCACCCCATGCTCCCCAGCTGCTGGGCGGCCAGGGCGCCCGGGTCCATCCAACTGTTGGAACTGCCGCAGTCCACCAGGGCGTAGTGCCCCTGGGAGGCCAGAACCACGCTCTGTCCCTGGCCCACGTCCAGCACCACGGCGTCCAATTCATTCCTGTAAAGTGCCTTGCCCTGCTGATGGGCCAAAATCAAGGCCAGAACCGCCAGCACCGTGCAGACCGTGTACCGCCGCCGGATTTCCGGTTTCCAAAGCCACGCGGCGGCAAAGAGCAGATAGGCATAGACCAGGGCATATTGGAAATAAGGGTTCGCAAAATACACCGCGTGAAAGGGCAGTTTCCCCAGAAGGTGGGCCACGGCCAGCACATAGCGGATCAAGACTTCCGGGATCCACGCGGCAATCCCCGCCGCAGCGGGGCTGATGAGGCTCATGCCCAGCACGCAAAGGCCGGAGGCGAAGATCCCGCCTGCCGCCCACAGGCAGAGAAGGCTGCTGAGGGGCGCTGCCAGGGGCAGGATCCCAAAATAGGCCGCCGTCAATGGCGCGGTAAACACCAGCGCTCCCATCGACGCGGAAAACGCTGCCGCCAAAGCAGCACGGATCCGTCCGCCCTGCCCCGCAAGCCGCCTGTAAAGTTTCGGGGACAGCCACAGCAGTCCCGCCATGGAGGCAAAGGACAGCTGTAAACTGATGGATCCGGCGGCGTAAGGGTTGCGCAGAAGCAGAAGAAACAGGGCGGTACAGAGGGACGTTGGCCCGTCGGCGGACCGCCCAAAGAGCGGCGCCGCCAAATACAGCCCCAGCATGACGGAGGCCCGGACCACGGAGGGAGAGCCGCCGGTGAGAAAGGCGTAAAAGACCAGGGCGGGAATGGTACACAGGGCCAGACGCCGGAGGTGCCGTCCCACAACCAAGGCCGCCAGTCCCAGAAGAAAGCCGCAGTGCATTCCCGACACCGCCAGCAGGTGGGAAAGGCCCGTCTCCGACAGGTCCGCCGACGCCTGGTCCGACAGGCCGGACCGGTCCCCGGTGAGGATGGCGCAGAGAAACGGGGCGCAGTCCGCGGACAGAAGCTCCCGGATCCGGTTCCGCATGGCCTGGGCGGTCCGCTGGGGAAGCCAGCGGAGAGAGGACGCCGTCCCCGGGCCGTAGACCGCCTCTCCCTTGCCGGAGGCCAGGAGAAACACGCCCCGGGAAGTGAACGTACTCACCGCCTCCTCCCGGAGACGGGCGGCGTCCTGGAAACGGACCACGCTTGTCACCGTCTCTCCCGGCCTGTGTTCCAGCAGATCCTCTCCGCCGTAGTACACCGCCTTTTCAGGAAGGCCCTCGATCCGTACGGTACACCGGACGCCGTAGGCCGCCTGGGACGGGTACTCCCACAGTGTCATGGTGACGGCCTGTTCCGTGCCGGAGAGCGCCGCCAAGGGCGCGGCGATTTGCGACGTGTAGAGAAACTGCCAGCCCAGGGCCAGGGACAGGCCCGTCCCCGCCAGGAAAAGCCGCCGTCCCAGGTTCCCAGGAAGGGCAAACCGTCCCAGGGACAGCGCCAGGCTTGTGGCGGCGGCAGGAAGAAGCCAGGCCACAGGCAGGGCGGAAAAGGTAAGCGCGTAGGAACTCAGAAAGATCCCGGCGGAGAAGGCTCCGGTGAACCAGGCCAGAACCCGGACGCTCCCCTCCTGACAGAGCCTTCCCGCCTCCATGATCTCTTACACCGTCAGGGCCTTGGCGGATTCTTCCAGTTTAGCAATGAGTTCCCGGTATTTCGCCGCCTTCTCCCGCTCCGCGTTCACCACGTTCTCCGGGGCCTTGGACACAAACTTCTCGTTGGACAGTTTCTTCTCCACGATCCCCAGGCCGTTTTTCGCCCGTTCCAGTTCCTTTTCAATCCGGGACCGCTCCGCGTCCAGATCCACCAGCTCCCGCAGAGGCAGATACACCGCCGCCCCCCGGGTCACTACGCTGACCAGGCCCGCCGCGTTCTCCGGCGGGGCATTGGTATAGCGGACTTCGCATGTATAGGCCAGACGGCGCAGGAAGTGTTCCCCGGACCGGTAGATCTCCGGCGACGCCGTCACCAGCAGCATCTCCGCCTTCCGGGAGGGGGGCACGTTCATCTCCGCCCGCCGGGCCCGGACCGCCCGGATGGTGTCCATCACCGCCTCCATAGCGGCCTCCTCCTCCGGGAAGCGCAGAGCCTCCTGATACACGGGCCAGGGGCTGGTCATGAGGTACGGGTCCTCATGGGGCAGGGCCTGATAGATCTCCTCCGTCAGGAAGGGCATGAAGGGGTGCAGGAGCTTCAAGAGATCCGTCAGCACATAGCACAGCACATTCTGGGCGCACAGCTTCGCCCCTTCGTCGTCCCCGTTCAGACGGGTTTTCGTCAGTTCAATATACCAGTCGCAGAAGGTGTCCCACAGGAAGTCGTAGACCTTGGCGGAGGCCACGCCGATCTCAAAGGCTTCCAGGTTGTCCGTGACCTCTTTCACCAGGGTGTTGAGTTTGCTGAGAACCCACTTGTCCTCCCGTTCCAGGTTCTCCGGCAGGGTGCAATGGTCAATGGACAGGTTCATCAGCACAAACCGGCTGGCGTTCCACACCTTGTTGGCAAAGTTCCGCATGGCCTCGCACTTCTCCGTATAGAACCGGGTGTCGTTGCCGGGGCTGTTGCCGGTGATGAGGTTGAAGCGCAGGGCGTCCGCGCCGTATTTCTCCGCCATTTCCAAGGGGTCGATGCCGTTGCCCAGGGATTTGGACATCTTGCGGCCCTTGTCGTCCCGGATCAGGCCGTGGATCAGCACCGTCCGGAAGGGCACCGCCTTCATGTGCTCACAGCCGGAGAAGATCATCCGGGCCACCCAGAAGAAAATGATGTCATAGCCCGTCACCAGCACGCTGGTGGGGTAGAAGTAGTCCAGTTCCGGGGTCTTGTCCGGCCAGCCCAGGGTGCTGAAGGGCCACAGAGCGGAGGAGAACCAGGTGTCCAGCACGTCCTCCTCCCGGGTCAGGGACGTACAGCCGCACTTCTCACACTGTACCGGGTCCTGACGGCTGACGTTGATATGGCTGCACTCGTCACAGTACCAGGCGGGGATCTGGTGGCCCCACCACAGCTGCCGGGAGATGCACCAGTCATGGACGTTCTCCATCCAGTTGGTGTAGGTCTTGGCAAACCGGTCCGGGACGAACTTCACTTCCCCTTCCCGGACCACCCGCAATGCCTCCTCCGCCAGAGGCTTCATTTTCACGAACCACTGGGCGGAGATCAACGGCTCCACGTCGTTGTGGCACCGGTAGCAGGTGCCCACGTTGTGGCTGTACGGCTCCGTTTTCACCAGATACCCCTGGGCCTCCAAATCCGCCACAATCCGCTTGCGGCACTCGTAGCGGTCCAGGCCGTTGTATGGCCCTCCGTTCTCGTTGATCCGCCCGTCATCTCCGATGCAGCGGATGGTCTCCAAATTGTGCCGCAGTCCCACCTCAAAGTCATTGGGGTCGTGGGCCGGGGTCATCTTCACCGCCCCGGTGCCGAAGCCCAGTTCCACATACTCGTCCGCCACAATGGGGATCTCCCGGTTCATAATGGGCAGGATGCAGGTCTTGCCCACCAGGTGCCGGAACCGCTCGTCCTCCGGATTCACCGCCACGCCGGTGTCCCCCATCATGGTCTCTGGACGGGTGGTGGCCACCACCAAGTCCCCGGAGCCGTCGGACAGGGGATAGCGGATGTACCACAGATGTCCGGGCTTGTCCGTGTACTCCACCTCCGCGTCCGACAGGGCCGTCAGACAGTGGGGACACCAGTTGATGATCCGGCTTCCCTTATAAATCAATCCCTGGTCGTACAGGGAGCAGAACGCCTCCCGCACCGCCCGGGACAGGCCCTCATCCAAGGTAAATCTGGCCCGGCTCCAATCGCAGGACACGCCCAGTTTCTTTTGTTGTTCCACAATCCGGCCGCCATAGGTCTCTTTCCACTTCCACACCCGCTGTAAAAATTTTTCCCGGCCCAAATCATAGCGGGTGACGCCCTCGTTGACCCGGAGATCCTCCTCCACCTTGATCTGGGTGGCGATTCCGGCGTGATCCGTTCCCGGCAGCCACAGGGCGGCATAGCCCTGCATCCGCTTAAAGCGGATGAGGATGTCCTGTAAGGCGGCGTCTAAGGCGTGGCCCATATGGAGCTGGCCCGTGACGTTGGGCGGGGGCATGGAGATGGAGAAGGGCTTCTTTTTTGGATCCGGGTCCCCTTTGAAGCACCCGGCCTCCTCCCACATAGCGTAAATCCGCCCCTCCGACTGCTGGGGCTCGTAAGTTTTTGGCAGTTCCCTGTTCATACTGTTTCTCCTGTCTTTGACACTGCGCTCTTAGGACTTGCGCAAGTCCTTAAATTTTCCCTCCGCCCTTTTGGATGGCGATGACTCCGGTCCGGGCCACTTCTAAGATGGAAAAGGGCCGCATCATGGACTCAAAAGTGTCCACCTGGTCCGGCGGAGCGGACAGTTCCAAGGTCATGGAACTGGGGGTGATGTCGTTGACCTTGGCCCCGCAGATGTTGCAGATGGTCATAATGTCCTGTCGGGTCTTGTTGTTGGCGTTGACCTTAATGAGAATCAGTTCCCGGCCTATGAGGCTCTGCTCGTCCAGGGTCCGGACCTTGATCACCTCAATGAGCTTGTTCAGCTGTTTCTCCACCTGTTCCACCACGCTGTTGCCGCTGTCCACAATGATGGTGATCCGGGAGACCGTGGGATCGTCCGTGACCCCCACCGCCAGGGATTCGATGTTAAACGCCCGGCGGGAGAACAGGCCGGTGATCCGGTTCAGCACCCCGGCCCGGTTCTCCACCAGAACGGAAATCGTCTGTTTCATGTGCCCCTCCCCCTCTCAGTCCGTGGTGTTGACATCGGGATGTACCTCACAGATCAGGAGGCAGGGCCCCGCCGTGCCCAAAAACTGATCAATCGTCTGATCCAAGGCGTCCTCGTCCGACGCCGTAAGGCTGGGGATGCCGTAGGCGGCGGCCAGGGCGGCAAAGTCCGGGGAACCCTCCAAATCCACGCCGAAGGGTCCGTGATAGGGGGCGCAGCGCTGGATCTGATGGACCAGTCCCAGGGTGTGGTTGCGGAACACCACAATTTTAATATCCATGCCCCCCGCCCGGACCGCCGCCAGCTCGTTCATGGACATCTGGAAGGAGCCGTCCCCGCAGACCACCACGGTCTGTCGGTCCGGCTGGGCAACCTTCACTCCTACGGCGGCGGGCAGGGAGTAGCCCATGGTGCCTAAGCCTCCGCTGGTCAGCAGACGCCCGTGCTTCTGGGGCAGGTACTTGCAGGCGAAGATCTGGTTCTGTCCCACATCCACGCACACCGCCGCGTCATCCCGGAGTTTGGCCCCCAGTTTCCTCAGCACCGTGCCGGGAAAGACGTACCCCTCCCGCCGGGGAAAGACCCGGCTCAGTTCCTCCTGACGAAGGGTCCGCAGATCCGATTTCCAGGCGGAGATATCCGGCACGGGGATCTCCCGTTCCAACAGCTGGTTCAAAATCACCTTGATGTTCCCCACCAGAGGCACCGCCGGCTGCATATTCTTTCCGATCTCCGCCGGGTCCACGTCGATGTGGACAATGGACATCCGGCGCTGGATCTCATCGGGAGACAGGATGGTCCGGTCCGCCGCCCGGCAGCCCACCAGAATCAAAAGGTCCGATTTCACCAGGGCCTTGTTGGCGCAGCGGTTGCCGTGGGCACCGATCATGCCCATATTCAGCGGGTGGTCCGTGGGGATCAGGGACAGGCCCATCATGGTCTTAATGACAGGGATCCCCGTGCGCTCCGCCAGGGTTATCATTTCCTTCTGGGCGTCCGCCAGCCATACGCCGCCGCCCATGCAGAGAATGGGCCGCCCCGCGTGGGAAATGGCCTCAATCACCCGCTTGATTTGCAGTTCATTCCCCCGGACGGAGGGCCGGTAGCCCCGGATCTGCACCGTGTCCGGGTAGAAAAAGTCCCGCAGTTCCTGCTCCTGTACGTCGCTGGGAATGTCAATCAGCACCGGGCCAGGCCGTCCTGTGGAGGCGATGTGGAAGGCCTCCTTCACAATCCGGGGCAGGTCGTTGGCGTCCTTCACCAGATAGCTGTGCTTTGTAAAGGGCGCCGCCGCGCCGGTGATGTCCACCTCCTGGAAGATGTCCCGTCCCAAGAGGGAACTGGGCACCTGGCCCGTAATGGCCACCATGGGGATGGAGTCCATATAGGCGGTGGCGATGCCGGTGAGCAGGTTCGTGGCCCCGGGGCCGGAGGTGACCATGCACACGCCCACCTTCCCGCTGACCCGGGCATAGCCGGAGGCCATGTGTCCGGCGTTCTGCTCCGTGCGGACCAGAGTGTAGCCGATCTCCTTCGCCGCCGCCAGGGCGTCTACCGCCGGACAGATGGTGGCTCCGGCATAGCCAAAGATGTGCGTGACCTGTTCCCGGCGCAGGCTCTCCACCAGCGCCTGTGCTCCGTTCATACGTGTACCCCCTTATATCTCACAATCGCGCAGCGCCTGCAATCCTTAGAGAAATTGCGGCGGAAGTCCTTATGACAGCAGCAGCTTGTCGTCCGCCTCGTCGGAACCGCTGACCTTGTTGAACAGTTCCAGCAGCTGCGGCACCGTCAGTTTCTTCTTCTCCTCCCCGGATACGTCAATCACAATCCGGCCCTCATACATCATAATCAGCCGGCTTCCATGGTGAATGGCGTCCTTCATGTTGTGGGTGATCATGAGGGTGGTGAGGTGGTCCCGGGACACGATGCGGTCCGTGGCGTCCAGGACCTTGGCGGCGGTCTTGGGATCCAGGGCGGCGGTGTGCTCGTCCAGCAGCAGCAGCTGGGGACGCTTCAGTGTCGCCATGAGCAAGGTCAAGGCCTGCCGCTGTCCCCCGGACAGCAGCCCCACCTTCGTGGCAAGACGGCTCTCCAGCCCCAGATCCAGGATCTTCAGCCGCTCCACGTACTCCGCCCGCTCCGCCTTCGTGATGCCCAGGCGCAAAGTCCGGCGTTTCCCCCGCCGGGCGGCTAAGGCCAGATTCTCCTCAATCTGCATGGTGGCGGCGGTGCCCATGGTGGGGTCCTGGAACACCCGGCCGATGAACTGGGCACGGCGGTGCTCCGGCATGGCGGTGACGTTGACGCCGCCGATGGAGATGGTGCCCCCGTCCACGGACCACACCCCGGCAACGGCGTTGAGCAGGGTGGATTTCCCCGCGCCGTTGCCGCCGATGACCGTGGCAAACTCCCCCTCTTTCAGCTGTAAGGACACCCCCCGCAGGGCGGTTTTCTCGTTGACGGTTCCCCGGTCAAAGGTCTTGTGCAGGGAGTCGATTTCCAGCATGGTTTTCTTCTCAGCCATTGCGGACACCTCCGTTTACCGGCGCTTTCACTTTCCCCCGGAAGTATTTGCTCTTCCAGTAGGGCAGGGACAGGAACACCGCCACCACCACGGCGGAGAGCAGTTTCAGATAATTGGCGTTCAGGCCCATGGCCAGCACCATTTGCAATACGATATAGTAGATGATAGCGCCCACGGACACGGAGGCCAGGTGCAGGGCAAAGTTGTGGACCAGCCGGCCAAGCAGGACCTCTCCGATGATGACGGCGGCAAGGCCGATGACGATGGCTCCCCGGCCCATATTGATCTCGCTGGCGCTGTTGTACTGGGCCAGCAGCGCGCCGGACAGGGCCACCAGCCCGTTGGAGATCACCAGGCCTAAAACCGTGGCGTTGTCCGTGTTGATGCCCTGGGCCCGGGCCATTTTCCGGTTGGAACCCGTGGCCCGCAGAGCGCAGCCCAGTTCCGTGCCGAAAAACCAGTACAGCAGGGCGATGAGCACCGCCGTAAACACCCCCACCACAATGATGGGATGCCGGTAGAAGGGCCGCACCCCCGTCACCGCGTCCCGCACGAAGCGTAAGGACACCAGCAGCTTGTCCAGCAGTTCCGCCGTGGTGACGTTGATGGCCACGGTGGATTTCATGCCCATAATCGACATATTCACAGACCACAGCCCCAGCTGGGTCAGAATGCCGGAGAGAATCGCCGGAATGCCGCACAGGGTGTGCAGCAGTCCCGTCACCAGGCCCGCCAGCATTCCCGCCAGCATGGCCGCCAGCATAGCCGCCCACAGGTTTACGCCGCCGGTGAACAGCACCACAAAGACCGCCCCGCCGGTGCAGAAGGACCCGTCCACAGTCAGGTCCGCGATATCCAGAATTTTGTACGTGATGTAGACGCCGATTGCCATAATGCCCCAGATCAAGCCCTGGGAGACAGCTCCCGGCAGTGCGCTGATGAAACCAGCCATACGGTGTTGCCCTCCTCTTCTCTCCCGCCTCTTTCGATCTTCCAGCGCCCTCTATACTCGCGCTCTTTCAGATTTGCCGCATTTTAGGCCGCTGACACGGCAACCAGAGGCAAATCTAATCGCTCACGAGTATAATAAGGGCCGGAGATCCTATGCGGGATCAGCCTCGTGACAGTATAACACAAAAGAGCGGAAAAGGGGAAGCCCTTTTCCGCTCTTTTTTCAGATTTCAGAAAATTTACCGGGTCAAATCCGCATTTCTACTGGCGCTCTTTCAGATTTGCCGCATTTTAGGCCGCTGACACGGCGACGAACGGGAAATCTGATCGCTCACGAGGATAACCGGAAAATCCCGCCAAATTACTCCGCGCCGCCAATGGCGTCGTAGCCGTCCAGGGGAGTGAGGCCCAGTTCGCCGCAGATGGAGGGGTTGTACATCTTCACAAAGTTGGGAGCGTACTCAATGGGCATTCCGGAGATGTTGGCCTCGCCCTTGAGGATCTGGGCCGCCATCTGGCCGGTGGTGGTGCCGATGTCATAATAGCTGATGGACAGCGTGGCCACGCCGCAGCCGGCGCAGATGCCCTCTTCGCCCGCGATGACGGGGATGCCGGCGGGGGTGCAGATGTTGTGGATCACGCCGGTGTTGTCCGCCAGGGTGTTGTCCGTGGGGACGTACAGCACATCGTTGTTGTCCACGGCGTTCTGGACCACAGAGGCCATGTCGTTGGTGTCAGAGAAGGGATACTGGGCGCAGACATAGCCCATCTCTTCCAGATAGCCCTGGACGGTGTCCACCTGGTACTTGCTGTTGGGCTCCGCGGAACAGTACACCAGGCCTACGTTCTGGGCGTCGGGGAACCACTCCTGGAGCATGGCGGCCTGCTGGTCCAGGGGGGCCAGGTCGGAGGTGCCGGAGACATTGGTGCCCACGATGCCATTGAAGTCCTCAATGCCCAGGGCCACGCCGTACTCCGTGATGGAGGTGCCCAGAATGGGGATCTCGGCGGTGGCGGCGGCGGCAGCCTGGAGGGCCGGAGTGGCGTTGGCCATGATCAGGTCCACGCCCTCGGACACAAAGCCGTTGACAATGGTGGCGCAGGTGCCGCTGTCATTGGCGGCGTTCTGGTTGCGGAAGTCCACCTGTCCCGGCAGAGCCTGTTCCAAGGCGTCGATGAAGCCTTGGGTGGCGGCGTCCAGGGCGGGATGGGGGGCCAGCTGGCAAATGCCCACCACATAAGTCTCATCGCCGGTGGGCGTGGGGGTCTGGATCCCCTGCTGCTCCTCCGCGCTGGGGGTTGCATCGGTCTCCTCCTGGGAGCCGCCGTTCCCTCCGCAGGCCGCCAGGGACAGCGCCATGGCACCCGCCAGAAGCAGGGCAAACAGTTTCTTCTTCATGCTCACAATCTCCTTATCCATCTTCTTTACGAAACCTCTCCGGCTCCGCCGGACCAGCCTGTCCCCTTTGGACGCGGCTTTGATTCCGTATCGCACACACGATACCCCTTGCGGCGGGGGAAGTCAACCGTCATTTTCCCCAAAGCTGAGGAATTTCACTTCTTTTCCATAGGAAAAGATGACACTTTCCAAAATTCCCCGTCCGTTTCCGCCTTATCCGAAATACGCCGCCGCCCTCTGGTGATAGAGGTACAGGGACCGGACCAGGTTCAGCAGTTTCGTGTTGCTCTGGCCCAGAGCGGTGTAGACATAGCTCAGGGCGCTGCACTGGATCTCCGTGAACGCGCCGGTATCCACATTCGTGGCCTTAAACGTATAACGTTTGTTCAGGTCCTTGGCGGGAATATCCCTGACTTCCAGATAATAGGCGCTCTGCTTGCTGTCATATCCAAAATTGGAGCTGACCTGGGCGCCCTTGGAATCCGTCACGGTGAAGCGGAAAGCGTCCAAGGTCTTGCCGGCTCCCAGGCGGTAATAGACCCGGAGCGTAGTGGCTGATTCCAGAATGAGGCTGTATCCCACCTGATCCAGGCCGTGAATAGACTTGGACACCACTTTGGAGGCGTGGCTGCTGACGCTGGTCTTGCTGACCGCGGCAATGTCGGCGGGATAGTGAATCTCCGTGGCGTCGCCGGCGTTGTGATCGAAATACACCTGGGCGTATTTGCCGTAGTCAGACATGGACTCCAGCAGGGGGCTGAGCTTGTCGTAATTCTCAATCAGGGTCTGTTTCGTGTTGGCGTCGTTGAAATAGTTCTGCACGGAATACTGGAATCCGGACTGGGTGTCGTCTACCTGCCGGGTCTCCCAGCCCCCGTCCGTCTCATACTCCTGGCAGTGATACAGAGGATAGCGGTTTCCATCGCCGTCCAGAACCCGCAGAAGAATGGAATCCCGCATCTCCTTGGCGGCTACGCTCTGCTGACAGGTAAACTCATAGGCGTCCGTGTAGGTCTTGCTGGCCGTCAGATCCTCGCCAATCGTGCTCGTATTCACGCTGCCAGAGTACGTCAGGGCATAGGAGGGCCGGGTCTCGCTTCTGTCAAACAGTTCCTGGGGAAGCACCAGATAGAGCCGGATGGTCACGTTCCCGTCCAGCACCAAGCTGCGGTACTGGACAAAGGCCTTCCTGGCGCACAGGGCATAATAGGTCTTATCCCCGCCGGAGGCCTGGGACACAGTCTTTCCGGACATACTCTCCGTCTCCGACCAGCCCAGGAACACTTTTGCCAGTTCGTTCTCCGCACTGACCGTTTCCACATCTTCATCCTCCGCCGCGTTCCAGCTCAGCACGGAGGTTCCGGGCAGGGCCAGGGTGCTGTCCTCCAGATACTGGGCCTGGTAGCGGACATAGGGGCTTATCACTGGGGTCTCGTTTCCGCCCTCCTCGTCTTCCTCGTCCTCGTCAGACTCTTCCGCTTCCTCATCCTCATCAGTTTCCTCTTCTTCTTCCTCCTGCACCAGTTCCCACTCGCTTTCCTCCGGGAAGTTTACCGTGCATTCCACAGGGATCACCAGCGTCACCGTATAGAGCTCCAGCGTGTGCCACTGGGCGTAAACCCAGGTATTGCCGTAGATCGTGACAGTCTCCCCGGGCTGGCAGAGGACGCCGTTGACCAGCCAGCCCTCAAATCTCTGGCCCTCCGGTACGTCAAAGGCATTTTGGGGCAGGGTCAGGAGGCCCCACTCCTGCATGGTCACCGTCTCAATGTCCCCGATTGCACTATCGCCTTGATAGTCCTCATCATAATTGGGATAGAATTCCACGGTGCATTCCTGCAGTTCTTCTCTGTCCTCAAAGACGGGCTGGTAAATAATGAGCAGTTTTTCTTCATCCGTAGTGGGCCCATCCCAGGAGACGAAGAAGCGGTAATAAACCGTCTCATCTTCCGTATAGGTCCGGGGATAGGGAGTGGGGATCTTCTGCGTCGTGGGAGGTTCCTCAGAGCCATCCAGGAACTGGACGGAGTCCAGCACCGCGCCGTTGCCGTCCAGCCACTGCACCGTCCAGTAGACCGGCTCCCACTTGGCGTAGTACGTCACCACCACCGCCGTATGGGTGTTCAGCTGTGTTACAGGCTGATCCTCGTCACCCGGGTTCGGGACCAGGTACCAGCCCTGGAAGGCATAGCCCGTGCGATCCATATCCTCCTCTGTGGGCAGGTCAATGTCCTCCTCCTGCCCAAAGACAAAGGTGACTACGTCCTTGCGGCTCTCCTCCGCGCCCTCTTCCAGATAGTTATAGTCCAAAATGGCCGTCAGATCTTCCAGCGGTACCCACTGGGCGATGAAATACTTGTTCCCGGTGGAGGTGCCGATGTCCACCTCCTGAGCCGCCACCAGCTCTCTCTCGCTGTTATACTCAAACCAGCCCACGAACGCATAGCCGGGACGGATCATTTCCTCCTCCCCGGGCAGAGGATCAATCTCATCTTCCGTCATGGGGCTGTAATCGATCTCCTCCGGCTCGTCAATGGTGTAGGAGAACCCCCTGGGGTCCGTACTGCCGTTGTCCGCGAACGCGCCGCCGTTGGGGTCCAGCGTCAGGATATAGGTCAGCTTGGTCCACACGGCCTGGAAAGTCTGATCGCCGGTCTCACCGGGTTCAATCTTCGTGACCGCCTCTCCCGTAGGCAGGTTCGTCTCGGGATCCAGCCGGAACCAGCCGTCAAACCGGTAGCCCAGGCGGAAAATCTGCTGGATCTCCTCACCCAGATTGTTCCCATCGGGAATCGTGCCCGGCAAAGTCAGGCCGTCCCGGGTGTTATAGGAGAAGGTATCGTATTCGTCCAGTTCGCCCTCGTCCAATTCAAAGGTCACGTCATACTCGATCAGTTCCCAGTTGGCTTTCAGGGTGATATCCCCCCACAGGCCGTTGATCTCATCCGTCTCAGCCAGCACTCCCTCACCGCCCCGCCAGACAGACCAGCCGTTAAATACGTATCCCGGCCGCTCAAGCTCCGGCAAACTCTCCCCGGTATAGGGGTCCAGATATTCGGTCCCCGGCAGGGGGATCACGTCCTCCGGCGTATAGCGCCGGGCGTACAGCTTTTCATCCGACAGGATCTGGGTCCAGCCGTTGCCGTTCAGGTTCAGCAGGTTCAGGTTCAGCAGGCCCACCCGGGTAAATGTGCCGCCGTTGATGTCCAGAATGACGGTATACTCCACGGGGGACCAC
>CAJOHW010000037.1 GCA_905234565.1 uncultured Oscillibacter sp.
GGGAACAACTGAATCTTTGTCTTCAGGGCGGGGTGCAAGTCCCCACTGGCGGTACAGTCCGCGACCGGACGCTTTTGCGCGTGTTCTACACGGGCAGGGCCTCCGCTGACCCGGTGAAACTCCGGGACCAACAGTGACAGTCTGGATGAAAGAAGATATGCGCGGAGGGACCGCCGCTTTTTTGTGTGCGCTTCTTTGCCTGCGGAATACCTTGGAGAGGCCAAAGCATCCAGGGTGTTTCCAAATTTGGCAAAGGAGCGTTTTGTTATGACCCATCCTGAAATCCTCTCCACCCCCGCCGCCCTCAGCCGGGAACGCACCCACCGCATCACCGTCACCGCCATGCTGTCCGCCGTGGCCTTTGTGCTGATGTTCCTGGAGTTCCCCATTCCGGCCCTAATCCCCTCCTTCGTCAAGATGGACGTGTCTGACCTGCCGGAACTGCTGGCGGCGTTTGCCCTGGGCCCGGTGCACGGCGCGGCGGTGGCCCTGCTGAAAAACCTGCTCCACCTGGCCATCCACGGCACCACCTCCGCCGGGGTAGGGGAACTGTGCAACTTTACCCTGGGGGCCGTCTTTGCCCTGACCGCCGGAAGCCTGTACCGGATCCGGAAAACCCGGTCCATGGCCCTCATCGCGTCTCTGTCCGGCGCGGCTCTCATGGCCCTGGTGTCCGTGCCGCTGAACTTCTTCGTGGTGTATCCCGCCTATGTGGTGCTCTACAAGATGCCCATGGAAGTTATTATCGGCATGTACCAGGCGATTCTCCCCGGGGCGGACAGCCTTCTCAAGTGCCTGGTGATCTTCAACCTGCCCTTCACCTTCTGCAAGGGACTGATCGATGTGGCCCTGTGCTTTTTGATCTACAAGCCTCTTTCCCCCCTGCTGCACCGTTGAACGAAAGATTTGCGCAAGTCCTACACAAAACGCGGCGGATCGAAAAAAGGACGATCCGCCGCGTTTCCCTCTTTTCAAGCGCGAACAGGTGTGCTATAATAGGATAATCTATCTCAGACGGGAGGCGGCGGCATGGAAGATCGGATCATTCTCCACTGTGACTTGAACGCCTTTTACGCCTCAGTGGAACTGCTGGACCATCCGGAACTGCGGGAGGTTCCGGCGGCGGTGTGCGGGGATCCCGCCTCCCGCCGGGGCATCATCCTGGCGAAAAACGAGAGCGCCAAGCGCTTTGGCGTCCAGACGGCGGAGACCATCTGGCAGGCCCGGAAAAAGTGTCCCGGTCTGGTGCTGCTGCCGCCCCACCGCAGGCGCTATCAGGAGTACTCCCGGAAGGTCAACGGCATCTACCGGGAATATACGGATTTGGTGGAGCCCTTCGGCATCGACGAGAGCTGGCTGGATGTGACCCACTCCCTCCACCTCTTTGGCCTGGACGGAAAGGGTTTGGCAGACCTGTTGCGCCAGCGGGTACGGCAGGAGTTGGGACTGACGCTGTCCGCCGGGGTCAGTTTTAATAAGGTGTTCGCCAAACTGGGCAGCGACTACCGCAAACCGGATGCCACCACGGTGATCTCCCGGGAAAACTGGAAGGAGATCGTGTGGCCCTTACCGGTAGGGAGCCTGCTGTACGTGGGTTCCGCCACGGTGCGGCTCTTAAAGCGCTACGGTGTGGAGACGGTGGGGGATCTGGCGGCGTTTCCCCGGGACGCTCTGGAAAAACTCTGCGGAAAGGCCGGAACCCAGCTCCACGCCTGTGCCAACGGCTTGGAAAACAGCCCGGTGGTCCGGGACACAGGCCCGGTGAAGTCCGTGGGCAACGGCAACACCTTTCCGGAGAACCTGACCACCCGGGAACAGGTCCGGGAGGGCATCGCCATGCTGTCGGACAGCGTGGCGGTCCGGCTGCGGAAGGCGGGGCTGTACGCCGGAGGGATTCAGGTGACCCTCCGGGATCCGGCCTTCCGGGATCGGTCCCGGCAGAGGCAGCTCTCCGCCCCCACCCGGCTCATCCGGGAACTCTCCGCTGCCGCCTTCGATTTGGCGGAGGAACTGTGGAAGCCCCCTGCCCCCCTCCGGGCTATGACCGTTACCGCGATTCATCTGGTAGAGGAGGCGGATACCTGGGAGCAGGCGGATCTCTTTGCCGCCCCCGGGCAGCGGGATCGGGACGTGCGCTTAGAGGACGCCATGGCTCGTATCCGGGAAAAATATGGAACCGCCTCCATTGCCTTTGGCAGTGGAGGCAGAAAGGGATATTTATGACGGTACCCCAGGAAAAACAGGCTCTGCGGCAGCGGATCCGGCAGAATCTCCGAACCGCCGCCCCTTCCATGGCGGAGGATCGGCGGATTGTGGAACTGCTGACGGCCCTGCCCGTTTATCAAAATGCCGGAACCATGGGCTGCTTTGTAGGCGTCCGGCGGGAGATTGACACCCGGCCCCTTCTGCAAAACGCCCTGCTCACGGGAAAGGGGCTGTGCGTCCCCCTGTGTACGGGGCCGGGAGAGATGGAAATGCGGCTGGTAGAGAATTTGTCCCGGCTGTCTCCCGGGACCCTGGGCATCCCGGAGCCGCCGCCGGAGGCCCCGGTGTGCCCGCCGGAGGCCATCGATCTCTTGATTGTGCCCTGCCTCGCCTGTGATCGGCAGGGGAACCGTCTTGGACAGGGGGGCGGGTACTATGACCGCTTTCTGGCCGGGTATGATGGGATCACAGTGGCCCTTTGCCGGGAGGAGCAGGTGCAAGACCGGATCCCTGTGGAGGTTCCGGATCGCCCGGTGTGGGGGGTTTTGACGGAGCGGGGGCTGTACCGACAGGGGGCCCTGGTGTGGAGCGGAGAGGGGGAGGCGTGAGGCTATGGGCGCGAGACAGGAGAGCTGCGCGTTTACCGGACACCGTCCGGAGAAACTGCCCTGGGGAGAGCGGGAGGAGGATCCCCGGTGCGTAGACTTAAAGCGCCGCATAACCGACGCTGTGGAGGCGGCGTATGAGGAGGGGTACCGGCACTTTCTCTGCGGCATGGCCCGGGGCTGTGACCTGTATTTTTGTGAGATCGCCTTGGCCCTGCGCGCCCGGCATCCGGAGGTCCTGGTGGAGGCGGCGATTCCCTGCCCCACTCAGGCGGACCGCTGGCCTCCGGCGGACCGGGAGCGGTACGAGGATCTGCTGAGCAGGTGCGACTTGCAGACCATGGTGTCGGAGCGCTACACCCCCTTTTGTATGCAGCGGCGGGACCGGTACATGGTGGACCATGCGTCCCTTCTCATCGCTGCTTTCGACGGCACCCCCGGCGGCACCCAGTACACTGTCCACTACGCTATGAGCCGGAAGATTGAAATCGTGGACCTGCCCATTACGCCGCAGGGGGCGGATCATTGAGCATCGTTCTGGGGGCTTTCCAGGAAGAATTCCGGGTCCATGGCCCGGTACAGACAGGCAAGGCCCTCCGCCAGGCCCCCGATCCGGTCGATGAGCCCCAGGCGTACCGCCTCCTCTCCGTAGAGGACGCTGCCCACATCCGCCGCCATGTCGTCGGTGTTCAGCATCAGGGACCGGAACTTCTCCCGGCTCACGGAACTGTGGGCGGTGACGAAGTCGATGATCCGGTCCTGGAGCCGCTGGAAGTATTGGTAGGTCTGGGGCGCGGCGATGACGGTGCCGCTGGTGCGGATGGGGTGGACGGTCATGGCGGCGGAGGGCACCGCAAAGCTGTGCCGGGCGGCCACTGCTAAGGGTACGCCGATGGAGTGGCTGCCGCCCAGGACGATGGACACCGTGGGCTTGGACATTCCGGCGATGAGCTCCGCGATGGCCAGTCCCGCTTCCACGTCCCCGCCTACGGTGTTCAGCAGAAACAGCACTCCGCCGATGTCCTCCGCTTCCTCCAACTGGGCCAGAAGCGGCAGAATATGCTCGTATTTGGTGGTTTTGGTGCCGGGATCCGCAGCCATATGCCCCTCAATCTGGCCGATGATGGACAGGCAGCACACATTTCCGTGGGCGGTGCGGGTGACAGTACAGCCGTAGTCCCACAAGAGCTCTCGCCGGGGACAAGTTTCTTGTCCCGGCGGGGAGAGCGGTCCGCCGGGGACGGGGATTTGAGAATACACAGCGATTTTCCCTCCTTAGCGTTTTCGTTTTGCGCACAGGATAGTTTTTGCGGGAAAATCCCGGCCTATACGGAAAAGAAGGGATTGCGATTATTTCCGGGCTGTGGTATGATAAAAGTACCGCCAGTGGCGCAAGACACAGAGAACGGGGGATGGATATGGGGTTTTGGAAACCTTCTGGAGCGGAACAGCCCTCAAGGAGAGGCGTCCGGATCTGGACGGTCAATATGGGAATCATGGCGGCGGCAGTGTTGCTGCTTTTTTCCTTTTTCTGGTCCTCTTATCAGACCGAATCCACATACAAACGATTGCAGGATGCCATGGAGAAGTACGCGGTGTCGGAACTGGCCGCCAACACCCTGCGCCACGCCTCCGACAACATGACCACCAATGTCCGCCTGTTTGCCTTTACCCAGGATCATAAGTATCTGGATCGGTACATTGAGGAAGTGTATGTTCTGCGCCACCGCCAGCAGGCGGTGGACACCTTGGCGGGCTATATGGAGGGGGCCCCGGCCCACCGCTCCTTAGAATATGCCCTGTGGTGTTCCAACCGGCTCATGGATGTGGAGGCCCACTCCATCTCCCTGGTGGCAGCCGCCTGCGGCTGTCCCATAGAGGAGCCCTTGGAGGACAAGCGGGTGGCGTCGGATTTGGCCCTGTCCCCGGAGGAAGCCCTGCAAAAGGCCCAGGATCTGATCCACAGCGAGGAGTACCGCCATTATGACGATCTCATTGACTTGAATGTAGACATCTGTCTGCGGACCTTGGGAGAGGGGCGGCTGAGGGAACGCCAGGAGATCCGGGAGACCTTGATACAGCAGCAGTGGCTCCAAAACGTTTTGGCCTCCCTCCTGGTGGCTGTCAGTCTGGCTGCCGTGGGCAGCGTGTATTTTTTGGTGATCCGCCCCCTGAACGCCGACGGAGAGCGGATTTCCCAGCACCAGCCTCTGCCCATGCGGGGGGCCAGGGAACTGCGGGACCTTGCCCGGGAGTACAACGCCATGCACGAGGAGATCCTCCGCAGCAGCGCCCATCTGCGCCATCAGGCGGAACACGACTCCCTGACCGGCCTGTACAACCGGGGGGCCTTTGAAAAACTCCGGGCGGAATACGCCAACGCCCACTTTGCCCTGCTGCTCATTGATGTGGATTTGTTCAAACACGTCAACGACAACTACGGCCACGATGTGGGGGACAAGGTGCTGCAAAAGGTGGCGGGCCAGCTGGACCGCAACTTCCGCCATACGGATTACCCCTGCCGCATCGGCGGGGACGAGTTCGCGGTGATTATGACGAATGTGTCCTTCCCGGTAAAGGGAAAGGTCCGAGAAAAACTCCATCACATCGGCGAGGCCCTGCGGGACACCTCCGACGGCCTGCCCGCCGTGACTCTCAGCGTAGGTGCCGCGTTTAACGACCACCAGGACGGCACCGGGGACATCTTCAAGGACGCGGACCAGGCCCTTTACGCCGTCAAAACCCATGGCCGGAACGCCTATGAGTTCTACGGGGAGAACAGTGTGAAGATATAGGGAAAACACGCAAAAAACACGGCGCGGTCCGTTTTTGGCGGACCCGCCGTGTTTTTTCGCCAATTTTGACAATGACAATGTAGAGGTGGATTAGACGGAGATTGCGCTGGCCAGTTCCAGTCCCGGGTTGTGCTTGGTCAGGAATCCCGCGCTCCACTCCCCCTCAAAGGCCACCAGAAGCCGGTCCCGGAAGTCCTCCAACAAGGCGGCTCCGGTACACAGCACCAGATCCTCCGGCCGCCCCGGCAGGGCAGCCACCCGGCGCAGATGGTCATAGGGCAGGGATTCTGCCCGCAGTTCCACGCCGTACTCGCTTTTCATGCGGTATTGGAACACGTCGAACTGCAAGGTGCCCACCACGCCCACGATGACCTCTTCCAATCCAGCCCCGGGCAGGCGGAAGATCTGAATGGCCCCTTCCTGGGCGATCTGTTCCGTGCCCTTGAGGAACTGTTTGCGCTTCATGGTGTCCCTGGGGGCATAGCGGCGGAAGTGTTCCGGCTCAAAGGTGGGGATTCCGGCAAAGCGGTACTTCTTCCCCGGCACCGTCACCGTGTCCCCGATGGAGAACAGGCCCGGGTCAAAGACGCCGATGATGTCCCCGGCGTAGGCCTCGTCCACGATCTCCCGCTCCGCCGCCATCATCTGCTGGGGACGGCTCAAGCGCAGTTTCCGGCCGCTCTGGACGTGATAGTACTCCGCGTCCCGCTGGAATTTGCCGGAACAGATCCGCAAGAAGGCCAGCCGGTCCCGGTGGGCCTTGTTCATGTTGGCCTGGATTTTGAATACGAAAGCGGAAAAGTCCGGGGAAAAGGGATCGACTTCCCCGCTGTCCGCTGTCCGGGGCAGAGGGGGTGTGGTCATACGCAGAAACTCTTCCAGGAAGGGCTCCACGCCGAAGTTGGTGAGAGCGGAGCCAAAGAACACTGGAGACAGCCTTCCTCCCCGGACCGCCTCCAAATCCAGTTCCCGCCCGGCCCCCAGCAGTTCCACTTCCTCCCGCAGGGCGGAGGCCCGGGGTTCTCCCAGGATTTCCTCCAAGGCCGGATTCTCCAATCCCATCTCCGTGGACAGGGCCTTTTTTCCGTGGCCCTCTCCGGTAAAAAACAGGATCCGGTCCCGTTCCCGGTCGTAGACCCCCCGGAAGTCCCGTCCGGAGCCGATGGGCCAGTTCACCGCGCAGGTGTCGATGCCCAGTTCCCGCTCCACTTCCTCGCACAGTTCTAAGGGATCCCGGCTGTCCCGGTCCAGTTTGTTGACAAAGGTAAAAATGGGGATGTGCCGCAGGGCGCACACCCGGAAGAGTTTCCGGGTCTGGGGCTCCACGCCCTTGGCCCCGTCGATGACCATGACGGCGGAGTCCGCCGCCATGAGGGTACGGTAGGTGTCCTCGGAGAAGTCCTGGTGGCCGGGGGTGTCCAGAATGTTGACGCAGTACCCCAAATGCTGGAACTGCATGACAGAGGAGGTGACGGAAATACCCCGCTGGCGCTCGATCTCCATCCAGTCGGAGGTGGCTGCCCGGGCACGCTTCCCCTTCACCTCCCCGGCTTGGGCAATGGCTCCGCCGTAGAGCAGGAGTTTTTCTGTCAGGGTGGTTTTGCCCGCATCCGGATGGGAGATGATGGCAAAGGTGCGGCGGCGGGTGATTTCCTCTTGCGGTTTCGTCATAGGGGGACCTCCGGAGATAGATTCTTGCTTTTCGACTGGCGCTTTTTACGCACGAATATAATCCGGGACCCGCCAGGGGCGGGACTCCGGGATCACCGCTTAAAGGAAGGCGGCATAAAGGGATTGAGGAACGCAAAAGCGTTTTCCGTCTCCCGCTCGCTGTCCCCGTACAGGGAGGCGATCTGACGCTCGTTCAGGCCCAGGCGGATTTTGGAGTTCTGGGGAGCCTGGCGGGTCTTTTCGTACTCAATAGCGTATTGGAGGAAGGCGGCGTACTCGTTTTCTGCGCTTCCCAGCAGGGCGGCCCGGACCTCCCGGTCAGAGCGCAGCTGGGACAGGAGGCTTTCCAGGGGGGTATCCGTGATCTTGTCCAGGAGGCTGAAGATTCCCAGGTACAGCCCCTGTTCGGCATCCGCCCGGGTATCGGCCTTCTCCATGAGCCGCTCGATAAAGCAGCCTCTGAGATACGCCCTGCTGGGCAGTTCATAAGAATTGGTCAGGTTGGCGCGTTTCAGCAGCGTCAGGCAGCTCCACCGCCGCAGCCGCTCCATGCCCATGGTCATGAGGATCCGCCGGATCTCCACGCCCGGATCCTGATTCTTCCCGGGCTTCGGGGACTGCTGAAGGAACATATGGGTCAGCACCGGATCGTTCTCGATGAGTTTGACGCAGCTTTCAAAGTTCCCGTTGGGCTTTGCCAGCTCGTTAAAGAGCTGCCCGTAGGGCAGCTGTCCCACGTCCCGCTCCTCCCGCAGGCACACGGGCATTCCGAACAGCAGGCCCTGGTAGTAGGAGAAGTCAATGCCGTTGGCCCGGTCGAAATCCGCCTCCGTGTCCACCTGTTCGGCGATCAGGGCTGCCCGGCTGTTTTGGCGGATCTTCTTGACCAGTTCCCGCATCTGGAGCCGGTTCATGACCCGGGCGTTCAGGCGGACCATGTCAAAAAGCTGCATGACCCGGTTAAAGCGCAAAATGCCGTTGCGGGCGTTGTAACCCGCAAGACAAAGGCGGTACCCAGCCATTTTCAACTCATTGAGTTTTTCCTCTATCTGCTTGTCCACCAGCATATTGCCCGCCAGTTCCACTACGATCTCGTCGGGTTTTGCCATATAGGGGAGATTGGTGAGAATGAGATCCCGGGTAAAGCTGACGTGGGCAGGCAGGCCGTCCGTCAGGGCTTGGATGCCGAAGGAGTGGATGGCCTCGGAAAAGACGTGCCGCAGGGACCGGTCCTCGTCCAGAAACTGGGATCGGTCTTTGTTGACGTTGTCCCGATCCAGCAGTTCCTGGGCGGAGAGTACATATTGTTTGTTATAAATCGGCTGCCGCCCCATATACACGTTCACAGCAATCTCACCTTTCTTTTTGGGAATCTGCCCGCCGATGGATGGGAATTGATTCCATACTTTATCATATCATCTTCGGGAAGTCAAGTTACTGCCCGGAGGCGTCGTCTAAGTCCACGCTGACATGGTCTGTTCCGTTGCGGTCGAACTCGGAGAGGTAGACCTCAATGCGGTCCATGAGGGCATCGTAATTCTCCCCGGTCATAGGTTCGCCGTCCATATCCCGCATGGCCAGTTCCTCCGCCAGGATCTCGTAGAACACCACATCCTCATACTGCTCAATGGCGGCGTGGATGCCGCCGTCGGCATAGGCCCGGGAGGGGATCAGCTCTCCCTGGTACAGTTCCACCAGTTTTCCCATCCCATGGTGCAGACAGTGGGAGAAGATCAGGCTCTCGATCTGGTCGTATTCCCGGATGCGGTCGTCCTCCCGGGTGGAGTTGACGACCCAGTTGCCTATGTAAACCAAATCCAAAAGATAGCGGAACTGTTGTTCCGTCAATTCCAGTTTCACGCTGGGAACCCTCCCCGGCACAGTTTTTTTCGGCGCGGACTGCGCGTTTCTCCTATTATAGCAGATACGGTATGGAATTTCCACCTGAAAAAGAGGGAAAAAACACAAAACTCTGTCTTGCGGCCCGGAGGGGAACATAGTATAATATGCCCTGCCTGTGGGCCTGTCTGCCCGGTGGCAGGCAGGGCAATGAGACTTGGAGGTGCGGCAAGAGATGGATACGCGGCCCATAGGGGTATTTGACTCCGGCCTGGGGGGGCTGACAGCAGTCAGAACTCTCTGGGATCTGCTTCCCCAGGAGGAGCTGGTGTACTTTGGCGATACCGCCCGGGTGCCCTACGGAACCCGGTCCCGGGAGACGATCTTACAGTACGCCCGGCAGGACGTGCGGTTTCTGCGGACCTTTCAGCCCAAGGCCCTGGTGGTGGCCTGCGGAACCATCTCCACCACGTCTCTTGCGGAACTGTCCGCGGAGACCCCGGTGCCGGTGGTCGGCGTGGTGGAGCCTGCCTGCCAGGAGGCGGCGGAGCGCACCCACTCCGGCCGTATCGGCGTCATCGCCACCCCGGCCTCTATCCGGTCCGGGGCTTACGGTGCGGCCCTGCGCCGCCTGACGCCGGGGGTGGAGGTGACAGAACGGGCCTGTCCTCTGTTTGTGCCCCTGGTGGAAAACGGGCGGTTCCAGCGGGGGGATGTGGTGATTGAGACCGTGGCCCGGGAGTATCTGGCCCCTTTGAGAGAGGCGGGCATCGACACCCTGATTTTAGGCTGCACCCACTATCCCCTTCTGCGGGAGGTCATCGCGGAGATCATGGAGGGATCTGTTGCCCTGATCTCCGCCGGAGAGGCGGCAGTGCGGGAACTAAAGCGGCTTTTGGAGGCCCGGGGGCTCTTACGGGAATCCGATTTCCCCGGAGAGACCCGGTTTTACGTCAGCGACCGGACGGAGGGCTTTGAGGCGTCCGCCTCCGCCTTCCTTCAGGAGGATTTGCGGCATACGGCCCGGAGGATTGACATTGAACAGTATTGAGAACAGGCGCGAAAACGCGCCGGAACAGCCCCGGTATCACGAAAAGCTGCCGGTGCTCATGTCCATCCAGGCGGAACAGGACCTGGACAGCATGATGCCGGACAAGATGGAGCTTTTGACGGAGGGGCTCATGGAACTGCGGGAAGAGGGCCTGTCCCTGAGCTATGAGGAGAGCACCCTGACCGGCATGGAGGGCACCACCACGGTGCTGGAGGTGAAGGGCCCCCGGGTGATTCTGCGGCGCATGGGGACGGTGTCCTCCCAGATGGTCTTTGAGGAGGGACGCCAGCACACCTCCCTCTATGAGACGCCCTTTGGGGAGCTGTCCATCGACATCCAGACCAGCTATCTGCGCCACTCCCTGACAGAGCGGGGGGGACGCATGGAGATCCGCTACTCCATCTCCGTGGAACACGCCTCCACGGGAAAAAACCGGTTCTGCTTAAAGGTCCGCCGGAAACAGTAAGGACTTGCGAAACATAATTGCACTCTGGCTTGTCTCCGCTGGCAGAGGGCCTCCCGCCGCCCTGGACTTCGTTGTCGTCGCTTGCAATCCACAAAGGATTGCGGCGCTCCGCCGCCTCGTACAGAACGACGGATACTGCGCCATAGCTGCGCCTCTTATGATTGCGCAAGTTCTAAGAGATTCCGGGGAGGCCGGGTCCTGAATGGACCCGGCCTCCCCGATTTTCATGTGCTTTTCGTTCGTTACTTGACCAGGCCCCTGTACAGGAAGGTCACGATCTGGGCCCGGGTACAGGTGGCGTTGGGGGGCAAAGGTGGTGGCGGTCCGGCCATTGGTGACGCCCTTCTCCACGGCCCACAGCACCGCGTCATAGTAGTACGCGCCCTCCGCCACATCCGTGAAGGGATTCACGGCGGGGCTGTCCGGATCCGTACCCTCCTCTGGGATGGGCTCAAACACCACATTCACCTGGTCTGTGGAGCTCAGTCCGGTCAAAATCCCGTTCTCCGGGACGCTGACGGCGGTTCCGTTGACGGTGACGCTGGCAATCCGGCAGTCTGCCTTGGGGGGTAATGGCGGCGGTGCTGGCGGTGACGGATACGGTTCCGGCGCTGGAATCATTCACCGTGACGGAGGGCTGGACAGGCTGGCTGGACGATCCGCCTCCTCCGCCACCGCCGCCGGTGGACCGCCACTGAGCGTAGAGGACGGTATCCTGGGAGAATCCGGCGAAGCCGCTGACAACCGTTCCGGTGTTGTCCGTCACCCGGGTGCCTCCGGTGGAAGCCGTAAACCAGCCCTGGCACGAAAAACCGCTCCGGGAGGGACGAGGCAGAGCTGCCGTAAGGGCACCGCCGGGGGCGGTCACCACGGAGGACACGCTGACGGTGCCTCCGTTTGGGTTCAGTGTTACGGTATACGTGGCAAGGGCGGGACGGTCCGCCGTGCCGGACAGGGATGCGTCAGTGCCCATGGACACGCCGGCGTAACTCAACACGGCGCCGCTGACCCGTACGGCGTAAGTGTCTCCCTCCGTCAGAAGGGCATCCGGGGTAGAGACCGCCGTCCGGACAAAGAAGTCGGAGCCGATGACATCCTGCTGGTACGTGCCGTCCTTATAGCCCGTGTTATCCCTCTGGTCAGGGAAGGAAATCGTGCCGGGGATCAGATTCCCATCCGCGTCGGTGACAGTGATGGCGGAGTACTGGCTGTCCCAGCCGTCAGTTTCCCCGCCCTGGACCGCGTCCACGATGGATTCCCGCTGCATCCACTTGTCAAAGACCACGGTGATCCGGTTGGTCTGGATGGTCTGGCTCTCCACGGCGGGGGCCTTGGTGGACAGCAGGCCGATGTTCACTTCTGTGTGGGCGGGAGGCACGGTCATGGGCTTGGACTCGGCGATCTGGTACTCCGCCGAACTGTCCCGCTCATCAGTGAACCGGACCTTCCACACTCCGGCGGGGGTCATCCACCCATAGCGGTCCTTGGCGTCCACGCCCTCCGCCTCCGTGTAGGCTTCCCCGGTCAGGGGATTCAGAATGGGAGTGCCGTCCTCCGTTGTAATGGGAATCTCGCCGGAGGTCAACTGGGGGTTTTCCTGGGGATCCGTCTCGCTGGGATCCTGCCATACGGCGTAGGAACTGGTTTCCTCCGCTGTGGTTCCGTTCCCCTGGTACAGCGTGGCGGGGGTGCCCTCCACCCGGTTTTCCTCCACGGCCTCAAAGACATAGCCCGCCGGGTCAATGTAGAGGTCAAAACTGGGCAGCACTTCTTCCAGCTCAAAGGCGGGGTCAAATTCGATATCCAGCAGGGTGTCCCAGTCTGTGGGGATCTCCTCGCCCCAAATGGGATCCTCCTGGAAGGCCGCCAGTTCCTCCGGCGTAGGCACTCTGCCTCCGAAACTGGGGCCCCAGTCGATTTCAAACTTGCCCATCTCGGGCTGTTCCGGACAGTAACCGGTCAGGCCGTTTTCGACGGGGCCCCAGCCGTCCAGGGGGACGCAGGCGTATTCCCCAGAGGCGGACTTGCACATTCCGAACTTGCCCATCTCCTCTATCAGGCTCTCGCCGCTGAACCCCTCCCGCGTCAGGCGCTGGCGCAGGGATTCAATGGCCTTGTCGTACTTCTCGTTCACGCCGTCCCGGATGGCCTGGTTCATCTCCTGGATCTGCACCTGGTTTGCGATTCGGGTTTCTATGGCGTTATAGATGGCGTTCAGATCGTCCCGGGCCTCTTTTCTGCCTCCCTGCACAATGAGGGAGTCTGCGGCCGTGGCGACCATCCCGGCGCCTTTCACAGAGGCGGCGATTTTTACGGTGTTCCAGGCCGTCTCCCTGGCATACAGTTCGTTTCTGAGGGCACCGTACTCTCTCACGTCCCGCTCCAGCTCCATCCTGGCGGTTCCGCTGACCTGGGTCATGCCGTTTGTCAGGGTATCCGGGCTCTTACCCTGGCGGCCTTTGGCGATTTCAATGACGGTTTTGCCAATGCCCAGCACCTGCAGGCCGGTTTTCACCACGCCAAAGGAACCCTTTACTCCGTTGACAATCTCGCCCAACCCCTGAAGCTGGGGGACCGTGTCGGTCCGGTCCAGGGTAAGCTGCCGGCCTGCGGGCGCGGTTAGGGCGGAGCGGACGGCCTCCTCGTCGAAGAGGGCCGTGTGATAGACGCTGACGGTTTCCAGTCGGACCACAGCGGTATTTCTGGGCGTGGGCATTCGACTGCCGCTGTCCACGGTGATTCCGTCCAGAATATCCGGATTTCTGGCCTCCACGGCGGCGGCGGGCAGATACATGGTGCTGCGGGCCGTCAGATCCAGGCCGTTTTCCCCCTCAGAGAAGACTTCTTCGATCCGCTCATACACCCGGCCCTGCATGGTCTCGTGGTAGGACCACACCACATTGGCGTACCGGGTCTGTTCTGTCTCGGTGCCCTCATGCTTCTTGTGCCGCTCATAGTTCATGAGCCAGTTCACCGCCTCTGCGGTGTCCGGGGCCACATAGCTAAGTTTTTCCGTGTCTGTGGTGTTCAGCTTTCCTGTGTCGTCGTCGGTGTCATAATGGGCGCTGTCAATGTGGACGCTGGACAGGGTGACGAGAATCTCCGCGTCCTGTACCGCTCCGCTGCCCTGTATGGCGATTTTGCTGGCCTCATAGAGTTCTGTCTCCGTGTCCCCGGCGGGCAGGTTCAGCGATGCCTTGGCGTCCGCTTCCGAAAGCGTGCCGTCAGAGAGCAGGAAGGTTTGGAGATTGGCGTTCTGATCCTCCAGGAGGCTGTCCCGCAGGGCGGCGGGCAGGGTATCTACCACGTCGTCAAAATTCTCCGATGCCGTCAGCTGGGCCGTATTGTCCAGAGTGGAATTCCGGTTGTAGCCGTCCCGGTCGTTCCAAAATTTGAGGAATTCCTCCTTGGAGATGTTGTCCGCCGGATAGGTGTTGTAGTCGGAGATGCCGCGGTAGGTGGTGGAGAGGCGGACGTTTTCCAGCTGGTCCGCCCTGGCGTTGCGGATGGCAAAGACGAAGGCGGAGTTCTTGGAGGGATAGTACCGGAAGGTATTCCCCGCCATGTCGGTCTGCTTCTCGAAGCGCCACTTCTGCAAGCCCTGATCGTTGCGGTGCCACCAGACCAGGTGATTCACGTTTACTTCCCGCTCCGGATCCGCCACATAGCAGTAGGCAGGGTCTGTGGCGGCGGGGACATCATCGCTGCGGCTCACGTCCGGACGGGCGGCGCTCAGGGTGTGGAGGCCCCAGACCCCCGGATCCGTCAGCTGGATGGTCACCCGGGTGCTGACCTGGGTGACGGGGAAGGTCCCCACGGCGGTGCCGTTATCGTAGATCGTAATCTGCTGGGGGTCCTTGCCGGAGGCGGGATCTTTCTGGCTGGCGTGGATCACCACAGGCATGGTCCAGGGATCCGTGGTCGGATCCTCCCAGTCTACCTCGCCGTCGGCGTCCAGGACCAGGGCCCTCAGATACTTGGGCGGGACTTCCAGCTCAAAGCGGTCCGTGGACTGGCTCAGGGCCAGATAGCTGTACGAGCTTCCGCCGGCGGTGTTGGCGCTGGTGACGCGGATATAGGACTGGACCAGCTCGCTGTCCTCCCGGGGCTTATCCGTATAGGTAAGGCGCAGGGAGGTCACGCCCTCGCCGGTGGCGAAACTCTGGCGGCTGACGGTGTAATAGGTTCCGCTGCTGGTGTACATCTCCTCGTTCGTGGTGGAGATGCCCTGGTCACTGCCGTTGATGGTGAGCAAGACCGTGGGGGTCGTGCGGCGGATCTCCACCCACACCACGGGGGAGGGCTCTTGCGTCAGAGGCTCCGCCCGGACCGTGACATCCACAGTGCCGTCCGGGGCAATCTGGCGGGCGTCGGCGTAGAGGAGATAGTCTCCCAGAAGGTCCGATCCCACCTCACGGCTGGGGGTCAGGGTGCCGAAGTCCAGGTACGCCCCGTCCGACACCTGCTGTCTTTCCTTTAGGGTCATCTCGGGGCTTTCCCCGCGGTACAGCACCGCGGCCCCGGACAGCAGGGTGGACACCGCCGCGGCCCGGCTCTCCCGGTATTTCAGGGCCACCACCGTGTAGCTGCCCCGGGGCAGGTTCGGCACCGTCAGTTCTCCCCGACCCTCGGCCTGGCCCACCAGGGTGCTGTATCCGCTCTGGTACACCAGCAGCCGCCCGGTATACAGTTCCCCGTCCACAGGCGGGGCGCTCAGGGGCACCACCGTGGCCCGGATAGCCCCCAGGGTCTTGGCGGTGATGTCCAGGGACAGGTTCCGGTTGGCGTCCAGGGTGCCCTCAAAGTCCATGGAAAAATTCCAGTACCCGCGGAATCGCGCCGTGCTGAATCAGGCGGCGCGTCCTGGCGCGGCGTTTCCTGTCCCGCTGGTTGTTGGCCAGGACTTTGACGCGGTTCTGGTATTGGCGGGCTTTGCGCTTTGCCTCCGCCAGGTCACAGCGGTATTTTTCAAGTTCTTGCTCTTGGGTCATGGTGCCTCCTTTCGATTCTGGGTAGTGTCATAATATCGCTGATAAATCCGGTATCATTCCAAAATAGAATATATTTATAAACAGTCCAATCACAGCCTTGTGAATTTGTAAACTTTT
>CAJOHW010000038.1 GCA_905234565.1 uncultured Oscillibacter sp.
TGATGTTGGATTCCTGCCCCCAGAAGCCGCTCTGGTCGTAGGACAGGTTCTCCGCCTCACAGCGGGCAATATAGAGGTCAAAGGTGCCCGCCATGGTCAGAAGGGACTCGTTGTTCTTCTCCGTCAGAACAAACTCCGTGATGTCATAGGTTCCGCCGCCGCAGTACATGATATGGGAGGTGGGTTTCATCATGTTGAAATACACGTCCGAGTCCCAAATCATACCGCAGGGAATCGCCTGATCCGCCACAATGCCGTAGGAGTGGGTCTGCACCGTGTAGGTGGGCTTTTTCTCCTGCATTTCCTTGGCGGTGCGCTCTTTGAAGGCGTCCATCTGCGACACCCACAGGGACTTGTCAAAGCCCTCAAAGAAATCGATGCGCCATTCGCCCGCGTAGAACTGCTCATCGTTTTCGCCGTGGATCCCCAGTGCGCCGTCGGCGGAAACCGTGATGGTCTGATAATCGTCGATATTCCACCCGAGGCCGGCTGCGCCATGGAGTTTTTTCAGCTCATCCCCAAGTTTGTCTCCCACAGAGTCCATGAAAGGCGAGGATTGGATGCGGATATCGGAAGAACCCAGATTCCGAACCATGCGCTTCCCGTTTAGGAAGGCGATGGACTGCTTGTCCCCGTACCGGACCACATCGTTGATCAGGAGATCCGGACTGGTCTTGTCAATGACGATATCGCCGTCCTGTTCCCTGGCCCGGCCCCGGATGGTCAGCAGGATCTCCCCGTGGTTCCAGTTGTCGTCCACGTCGGTGCCCTTGTACTTCGACTGGTCCTCTACGGCGTTGATCTCCCGCTTGTAGGCTTCCAGTTCGTCCTCCCGGTTCCAGAGCTGTATCTCATAATAGGGGCGGTATTTCGGAGTATAAGACTCGGGAATTTTCTTGTCGTCCCCTGTATCGGTATCATCGCTGCTGGGGGCGCAGATGCCGTTATAGGTATAGCCCGCTTTCAGCGCCTCATAGACACTGTTGCCGTTTTTGTACGCGTCGGTCTTCTCATAGCGTTTCAGGTCCGCAGTCTCCTGGGCGGCCTGGTTGAAATCTTTGATGAAGTCCTTGTAATTTTGGTCCGCTTCTACATAGCGCTTGGCTATGGTGACGATGGAGCCTGTGCGGATCATATCCTCCCGGTTGGTGGTAACGGTGATCACCTGGGAGGAGGTGAAACTGAGCATCTCGTTGACTTCTTTGTCCGCGGAGCCGCTGTACACCACCTGCACGTTGTAGGCCCCGGCAGGCAGCTCGGGGGTCTTGGCCAGATCTCCCGGAGGATTGTTGTTAAAGGACGCCGCCCCCCGGTAGGTAAAGTTCATCAGGCCCGTTTTGCCGTCCAGGGTGGTTTTGCTGATGTCCCCCTTTGGCACCTGATACTTGTCCCCTGTGACGGCGTTGACCAGATACACCTGATAGGTTTCCCGGTCGGCGTTGTCATAGGCGTCGATGTTCGTCATGCCCACGGTGACAATCTTGTCATCCTTATAGTAGGCCATCTCCGGCGTCAGGGAGAAGGCGCTGCTCTGGGTCATCTCCCCCACGGCGGGGATCAGGATCGACGCGGAGCGCACCACGCTCATCATGGCCGCCAGGGCCGGGTCCCCGTCCATGGCGTTGACCAGTTCGGCGGAGGAGGGATCCTCCTCATAGTCGATCTGCCCCATGGCGTCCTCGATCTGGGGGCTGGTCACTTCCGCGTAGTAGGAGCGGATGGTGGGCCAGGGCCTGGCTGTGGCGATGATGTAGTATTGGAATGTGGCCATATCCCCGGGGCCGAACATCCCGATATGGGAGCTTCCCGCGGTATTGATCTCCTCTTCCCGTTTCTGGATCTCCTCCGGGGTCATTTCCTTTGCGGTGGTGGAGACAGCATTGTTGGTCCCCGTTGGGACAGGTTCTCCGTTGCCGTCCAAAACCACTTCCCCGTTTTCCGTCTCGGCGAAGCGCAGGTTGTTGCCCAGGTGGAAGTTGCAGGTGATGGAGCTGTGGTACATCTCCGAGTCCACCGGCACCTCCACCTGTACCGTCACCGGAAACACGCCGTGGTTTTCCAGATCCTCCCCATCCGGCGTCGCCAGCAGGTGGTCCACCGGAGACGGGAAGGTCACATTGAACGCCTGATTCTCCTCGATGATCTCCCCCAGTCCGTACAGGACCTGATACTGGAGGGAATCCCCGTTGGAGAGGGCCTTGTCATCCCAGAAATAGGCCACCGCGCTGTCCGCCGTGCCGTAGTCGTTGGTATCCACGGTGAAGTCCAGGTTCGGGTCCACTTCCACCTCATACTTGGAGTTGGCCAGGTGGTTCCAGTGGCCCACCACCACCCGGTCCACCAGATTCAGGCTGTCCGTAAAGTTGTGGTAGCCATAGGCAAAGATGTTGGTGGCCAGCGGGTCGTCATAGCCCCCGGCGTCCCGCATGAGGTAGAACGCCTGCAGGTCATAGTAGTTGATGTTGTCCTCGGTGATCTCCTGCCCGTCCACCACCGCGCCCTTCTTCAAATCCCGGACCAGCGTGCGCTCCGTGGTCTGGGTGTTGGCGCTGATGGTGCCGTTTTGATAGGAGGGGCCGTCGTTGATGCCGATCATGGTGTCCAGCAGCACCCGGCTGCCCAGACGCACTTCGGCCCCGGACTGGTTGTTCACCGTATAGCTGAGCATCACCATACCGGACAGGGTGGTGTCCGTCTTTTTCGTGTTGCCGAACACCGTCAGCTCCTGGGTGATGTCCACGCCCTCCACGGACCAGGTGGTGGAGATCACCTCTGTTCCGGTGTCATCGCTGACATGAAGCTGGGGGCGGCTCATGGTGGAGCGTACCTTCTTTGAATCGATGGAGTACCGGTTGCCGAAAATGTACTCCGTTCCGTTGATGCGGAAGGTGGTAAAGGAGGTGTCGTCCCGGTCAAAGGTCAGCGGTGCGTCCTGGTCGAGTTTGCGCACCGGCTGGCCGTCCACCGTGCGGATGCTGAAGCGTCCGTTTTTGTTGTTGAGGGTCACCTGAATATAGTCGTTTTTGGCTACCGTCACATCGTCTGCCGCCAGCGTCTGAAGCGGCACGGTGGTCAGCAGCATCATCAGGGACAGGAACAGGGCCAGAGCCCGTTTGAGCTGTCTGCGGATCATGGAATCACTCCCCTTTCTCAGGGATACCCCTGTCATACAATGGAATCTGTCGTTTCCCCGCCGTCTCCCCCGCCGCCACAGGCGGGGGAGCGGCCAATCCCGGCGTGATTTCCCGGCGTTCTTTTATAAGACTGGTCCCAGCCCCTGGCGCGGCAGCAGTGGGCAAGTCTTATGACACGCCGGTATCAGCTCAGGAGGGAGGCGGAAACGAAGAAGGAGGTAAACTCCCGTTCCCGTTCAGAATTTCGGACAATCAGCGTGTAATATCCGGGGCCGTCCAGATCCTGCGGCTGAATATCCACCGTCTGGGAGCTGTCGCCGCCCTGATCCCGGAAGGACACCGTCTGGATATACTTCAGCTGTCCCTCCCGATACAGGCTCTTCTGGATGAAGATGTCAAACGTCATATCCCCGTTGGTCACGGCCTCCTGACTGTCGCCGTAGCGCATCATCTGATAGCGGCTGACGGTCATCTGAATGTGGTCGTTGTCCACCAGGGCTACGTCACTGCTCTTAGAGTAGAACAAAACGCCGTTTTGATCCGTCACCAGCATTCCGTCCGCAGGCACCACATACAGGAACACATCTGCGCGTCCTTCGTTGCCGCCCGCGTCCGTAACGGTGATCCGCACCCGGTAGGAACCCGCCACCGACGTGTTTACGGTGCCGCCATCCATCTGGGCGGTCAGCGTCAGGTCCTCAGTGGGTGTGACGTTATCCGACGCCGTGACATAGTCCCACCAGTCAATCTCACCCGGATCGTCGCCCTGAGTCACCCAGGCCGTGTCCTTTACCTCTACCATCGGAGGCTGGGTGTCGATGGAGTCCACCGCGTAGGAATAGGAGGCGATGTTGTTGAGGTTATCGCAGACATAGCCTGTCATAGCGCCGTTGGCCGTGACCGTCTCGACGTATTCGTAAGAGCCGTCCGAGGCGATGGGGATTTTCGCGCCGGCGGTGGTGATTCCCGCGTAGAGCTCATAGCCCGCCACACCCACGGCCAGGTCCGGGACCCGTCCGCGGACGGTCACCGTCACCCGGCTCTGGCTGTCCGGTTCGCTGACTTCCACTTCCGGCGTGGGCAGGGACTGCACAAGGTTGCCCACCTGATACGTCGCGGCGGCGTTGTTGTCGTACTGGTCCCGGTAAAAGAACTGGAACACCTTATTCTGCGGGGCGGTGAACGAAAACGCCTGCCCAAAGAGATACTGATCCCCCGCGCTGTCATACCGGGCAGAGGTCTGGTAGACATTGACCGGTTCCTCTGTGCGGAATTGGAGTGCGACGCCGCTGGCCAGCACGACTTTGCCCGCGCTGTCCTCGACCGTCTGATAGGGGCCGTAGTCCGGCGTAATCACCGCCGCCGCCGCTTCGGCGTCAATCCAGTTGACCACGGCCTTCGCGGTGGTCCTGCCGCCGGAGACGTTGCTCAGCTGGAAATACGCCGTGCCGTTGCGGTAGAAGGTGTACGACGGGCGGTTGGCCGCCGTCACCGGCTCCGGCGTCTGTTTCGTCTCCACGCCGTTTTCGATGACAGTCACCGGGTCCGCCTGGAACGTCACCTCATCCACCGACACGTCGCCGCCAATGGTCAGCGTCGCTATCACCGGCTGGGAGCCCATGTCCAGTCTGGAAAAGCTCATCTTCCACGACGGCTCCGTCTTGGCCGGAATGTTGCTGATGGAGACATACAGGGGCAGGGTAGTTTCGCCCTCCGTGACGTTGTAGACAAACAGGCCGCTCTCACGGACCGTGGTCACACAGCCTTCAGACGCGGAGGTGCTCACCTCGGAGGTCAGGGCGCTCTCCGGCAGGGAGGACGCCGCCGTGACCAACGCGCCGGTTTTCACGCTGAAGCGCAGTTTGACGCCTGTATCCATGCTGACCGGCTGGAAGGTACTGCGGGACACCGCCGCCCAGGGCTGGGTGGACGTGAAGGGATAGGCAAGACCGGTCACTTTCTGATAGTCTGCGGAATCGGTGACCGTCCCGGTGGAGGAGACGAATTTGAACCAAAGCTGGGAGACGCTCAGATCCGCTTCGCTGCTGGAAATCTTCACGCGGATCATGCTCTCGTAAGGCGTCCAGCGGGACCAGACCGGTTCCCCGCCGCCTTTGACAATCGCCGTGGAGTAGGCGGAGTCGCTGTCGGGAAGCGCTCCCCCCGGCATATCCAGCTTCACCACCGCGTAATAGCCGTCGCCTGCCTTCTGCACGTCCAGCAGGGAGGTTGCCGGATTGGGCGGAGCCACCGATCCCGCAGCCCCGGCCACCACATAGGACTGGAACGATAACGCCTCGTTGCCCAAACTGTCCGTCGCCCGAATGATCAGCGTCACATTGCCCTTTTGCTCCTGCGTCACCGCGTCGGTGGACCGGACGCTGAGCTGTGCGGGCAGGGAGATATCCTGCCAGGCAGCGCCGCTGACGGCGGAGGCCACATCCGCGCTTTGTGTTTGATCGTATTTGCCCGCAATCCACACATACTGCGTGGACGCGGCGCCGCTGACGGAAGTCACTGTCGCCTGCACCACGGCCTCCGCATCCGTGGAGGACAGAGTGTTGAGGGTGACAACCGGGGCAGTGGTGTTGATGGAAAACGCCTTGTTCACAGACTGGCTGACGGTCTGGCCGTTTCTGGTATAGCGGTAGCGCAGATGCAGATACCAGGTGCCCGTGGCCTTGCCAGCCCCCAGGTCCCCGATGGGATAAAGCTTCGTGGTTCGGCTCCCGAGCTGCTCATCGCCGGAAACCTCCGTGCCGCCGGTCAGCTCCGTCCACCCTGCGGAGGGCTCCGCCGCGCTGGTATCAAAGGCCCAGTCAAGGCGGAAGTCCTTCTCCGCGCTGAACAGGTCACCGCCGTCAATCTTTCCGGCGAACTTGACGCTCAGATCCACGCTCCTGCGGGCGGAAGAGGTCATATTCTCTTCCTCCGTCCCGTCCGATCCGGCAATCACCCGTCCCGCGCCGTCTTCCGTCAGGAGCAGCGCATAGTGGATTTCCGCGCTGGTGTCAATGGAGACGGTGGCGACGTTCGCCGTGGCCGTGTTTTCGGAACTGTCTGTGGCCCGAACATACAGGTCATAGGAGCCGTCTGTCAAAGAGGCGTTGAACTCCCCGGTAGTCAAGGCAACGGTGTATTCCTTCTGTCCGTCCACGCTTGCCTCCGACATGGACGGGACCGCTTTCCACAGTGTGTCGTCCGTATCGGAAACCTCCGTGCCCTCCGGGACAAACTTGTACTTCGTCCCGGAACTCAGGCTGTTGTCCTCCGTGATTTTCACACGGACCGTCACATTGCTGGTGCCGTCGCCCTCCACGCTTTCCGCCGTAATCACGGGCTTTCTGGACTCCACAGTCTCCGAGGAAACAATGTATATCCAGTTGGAGTCGTTCTTCTGGAAATCGGAAACCGCCCAGTTTTCGTACTTGCCGGACTCCTGCATGAGCTTCTGGTCCACCTGGACCAATTTCGCCGCAAACTCCGAATAAGCGGAAATCACCCGCATCTTATCCACATTGGTGGCGGCTTTCATGATGGCGGAGATGAACTCCTCCCGCCGGGTAGGATCCTTGAAGGCGTCAAACAGAGCCGTCACCGACATCGCCATCTTGTAATAGGTCCCGCTCGTGAACGTCGGCGCAGACACCAGGCGCATGGTGGAATCGCTCTCGCTTGTCGCCACGCCGCCGGTTTTCACATTGTACAGTCCCAGCATCCGTTTGGGCACCTGCGAAAGTGCCACAAACTGACTGTCTGTCCGATCGCGCTCCGCCGTGGAGGCTGGACCGATATACCAGCTGTAGCCGCCGGTGGCAAATACCGTGTTCCAGTTGGCGGGCTGTGACGCAACGGGCGTGTAGCCCGCTTTGTAATACTTCCCCGCCTCGAACTTCGCCACGTTCTCCGGAATCAGCGTATAAGAAGATCCGTTTTTGACATAGTAGCGGGTGCTGTACGCGTCGGCCCAGTCGTCAGGCTGCTCTGTCAGGAGATCATAGCCGCTGGAACTGGCGGCCTTTTTGTAGAACGCGCCGGGCTGGTACGGAACCGTCTCCTTCTCTACCGTCATAAACGACTCCGGCAGCATGGCGTAATAGTACTTGACCTCGTCATTTGTCCCCTGCTGATCCCAGTCAGCGGGCTTTGCCGTCAAAAGCGTGTACGTCGTCACGCTTTCATCGGCTTCGGTGCTTCCGGCTTCCTCTTTCTCGGAGTAATATTTGTCCGCTTCCCACGCCGGGACCTGTACTGCTCCGCCTTCCCCGGTGGTGACGGTGACAGCCCCATATGTCACGTCAATTTTCCGGTAGTAATTGCCGTAATTCGTGTCCCAGTCAGAGGGCTGCGCGTCCACTTTCGTGGCGGCCACCGTGTAGTAATCCCGTCCGTTGGCCTGGGCCACGGTAGAGGCCAGATCGTAATTCTTCGCACTGCCTTCCTGGGGCACATAGTACTGTTTCGTTTTCAGGATCTCGTTGGTGACTTCCGATTGCAACGTGGTATCGCTCCCGCTGTAGACGCTGCCGTCGGCGTTATAGTACTGATACACCCTGCCGCCGTCGGAGCCCGGCTGATAGATGTAGTTGCCCTCCGAATCCGACGCCGCCTGGGAGGCAATGTCGCTGTCCGACACATAGCCATATACCGGATCGCCTTTGGAATCCACTTTCGGCGTACCGTCGGTGTTCTTGAGCTGCACGGATACTTTCTTCGTCTTGGGCAGCGCCGTAAAGGCAGCGGAATAGATCGTACCCGCCGCAAATTCCGGCGTTCCATTCTGCGCCACCTTCTGATAGCTGAGTGTCCCGTCGGAAGAGGAGAGCATCTCATAGTACTCGCCGCAAGCCCAGTCCCCCGGCTCGCTTTCGCTGGAAAGGAGGGCATACTGCACATAGTATGTGTTCTCCGCAAAGGCCGGATACGCCGTCAGGGACTCTGGATGCACATAGCTGTCCCCGTTTTTCACATAGTAGTCCGTGTATACATCGTCCCACGTCTGGTCCTCTTTTCCGGCGGTGGGGTCGCTGCTCAGGACCGTATAGCCCGGCTGATAGACCCGCCCGGACACAAATTCCGGATAGCTGTCTGCCTGGGGGATCGATTCGTAGGAACTGCCGTTTTTGGTGAAATAACTGAAATAGTTGGTATCCCAGTTGTCGGGCTTGCTGGTAAGGGCCGTGTACTGCACGGCATCGGATGCGGCGCTGGAACCGCCGTAGGCCTCCATGAACGCCTCATAGTACTCTTTGGCGCCGCTCTCCGTGTTCTTGTAGCTCTTGTACTTGTTGTACTGGATGATCTGCCTGGCGCCGTCCCAGGACTTATCCGCCGCAAACGCAAGAAGCACCCATTCGGCGTCCTCGGCGCTGTCGTCCAGTTTTATCAGAGCGCTCTTGCCGCCGACGTTGGCCGCGCCAAGCCGGATGCCCTCGGGAGCCTCGGCGGTGAGGGAATAGCGCTTGATTGCGGCGAAATTGTTTTTCCTCAGAGTATCCAGTACCGCCGCCTGATCCTCCTTCTTCACCCAGGTGTAATAGACAAGGGCCGCCTGAGAAGAACTGCCGGGCGCGCCGGTGTTGGTGTCTGGCTTGGAGAAGACGCCGGAGGGATAGGTACCCTTATCCACCACGCTGATTTTGAACTGCTTCCTGCCGTCCCGCTCAATGGTGATTTCCGGCGGGGTGTTGTCCACATTCAGTCCCGCCCAGGCGATAGACGGCGTCTCGGAATCGGTGTCGGAAAACGTCTCCGACGCCTTTTCCAGAGGGTTTCCCACATAGTCGGTGAGCACCGTCGTCAGATCTTTCCCCTGATACACCACCCGGGAGATCTCCATGGCGGCAGTCTCATACTCGGTTCCGTCCTTCACAACCGCATGGAAAACCCAGTTTTTCGTGCCGCCGCCGCTGACATACGTCGCTTTCATGCCGGAATTTTCCTGAAATTCCAGACACACGCTGCTGTCCTGATACCCGGTGGGCGCACCTGTAGGGGTAAAGCGCTGAACCTGCACACCCTCAGAGAAATGGACAGTCAGATCGTACTCATCCCCCTGATTCAGGGTAAGCCCCGTCAAAATATCCGGCTGGATGCCGTTGGAGGTAATGGAGTAGGTGGGCGGCATGGTGTCGATGATAAAGTCATAGGTAAAGGGGTTTTCCATGCCGGTAACTTTCTTTTGTTCGCCGCCGCCTGTGCGCTGTACCGTCAGAGAACCCTTTCCCGGCACGTTGGACAGCTTCCCCGTATCCGTAATGGTCAGGATGTTTCCGGAGGAATCCGCCAGAGGATTCCCCGCCCCGTCATGCCAGCTGGCCAGAACGAACTTGTTCCAGAAGCCGTAGTTGTTGTTGGCCAAATCCCCGCTGGTTTTGGAGATCCAGTCCCCCGTATTGGGCACGGGGTTGTTGCCGTAGTAGTCCCCCTTACAGGTCTCTCCGCCCCAGTGGAAGTTCAGGCTTTTGACGGCGCTGGTCAGGGCGGAGATCTGTTCCGATGTACCCGACACGCTCTTTTCCCCCACCTTGTTCAAAACCAGATTCGCCTTTTCTCCCTGTCGGGGATAGCCGGTGTTGTTCAGATTCGTAAACAGGGCGTGGCTGCAAAACTCCGTCATAAATTGGTAGGTTTCTTCGGTAGTTTTGGTGAAATCCGGCAGGCAGGGCTTCACGGCATTTGCGAAGCTGAGAGTTAAATCCATGGAGGCGGTTTTGTCCAGCAGCACCTGATCCCGCCCGGTGTCGCTGACCCGGTAATCCCCGTTGGCGGTAAGCGTAAAGCCGTCGCTCTCCATTTTGGGGACGCCCGCCTTGCGGAAGAGCAGCACCGGGTTGCCGATGCCCACGATTTTTCCCGCGTTGCCCTTCTTCTTGCTGGCCGACACGGTGAATGTCAGCGTGTCATTGGCCCCGATCTTCGTCCAGTCCACATACAGGCCCTTCGTCCAGGGGCCATCGGTGGTACTCTTGCTGTCCAGCTGCTTATCGTTTTGTTTTACTGTGCAGGTTACCTTGGTGTGGTAATCCGCCGCCAGATCGTCAATGCCCAAGGATTCCCGGTATTTTTTCGCGCCGCAGGCCAGAGCGGAGAAGGTAAACTCCAGCTCTCCGCTTTCGGCCAGTTCTTTCAGAATGGGATTCTCCGCGATCTTAATCGTGGCCGACCAGGAGCCGCTGTTGGCGTTCTTGCCAATGCCTGCCGAAGGGGCAGTGCTGCGGGAGTCATCGGCCAGGGTTCCGGCGTTGACATAGTCCGCGTTGGACGTGGAAAAGCCCGCCGCGGGATTGCGGCTCCGCTTTCCGTCCTTGACGGTGCCGAACTGAAGCCACATATTGTAGTCGCTGACGTTTTCCGGCATTTTGCCCTCGTTCTTTCCCGCAGCGTCGGTGAACGTGACATCCTGCAAACGGTCAGAGCTTTCGTTTTTTGTGGCGTCAACCTTGATCTGCTTGTAGACGAGGCCATACCGATATGTTTTCAGATCTTTGCTGACAGCGCCGTTCATAATGTAGGAGGTGTAAGCGCCGGAGCCAATTCCCACGGGAATGTATGTGCCCACCGTGTTGACGCTGAAGGGCACCTTTGTCTCCGTCTCCGGTTCCGCCGCCTCCGCCTGCGTCAGGAGAACCCCTCCGTCCGGCAGAAGGCCAAAGAGCATGAGCAGCGTCAAAAGCCACGCGCCCAGCCGTTTCCACAGTCCTTTCCGAGTCATTCATCACACTTCCTTTCTCCATATCCTCCAATTGATCCGCGCAAGAGTGAAAATCCCGGCTCTTTGGACTTGCGCAGGTCCTTACCGCCCTTTCTGCAATGCCGTGATTTCGCCGCCGATGGCCGCCGCCGCGCCGGAGGCCCGGTACAGTTCCTCCGCGCAGCCGCAGATATCCGCCGCCTCCCACATCTGGGACGTGGTGGGCGAGGCGCTGACGCCGTTCATGGTCCGCACCGTGGCGGAAGCGATGCCAATCACCGTGCCATAGCCGCTGACGATGGGCCCGCCGGACATTCCGCTGGCAAGGTCCGCTGTAAACAGCAGCCGGGGCGTGCCGTTGATGGGCGCTTCCGGCGCGGAGACAATCCCGTCGTGCATGAGCTTCACCGCTTTCAGGGCGTAGCCGACGGCGTAGGCGCTCTCCCCCCTAAGGCTTAGTCCCTCCTCCACCGGGAGATAGGGGTAGGGCTCCTCCCGGGCGGGAAGCCGCAGCATGGCGATATCCGTGGCGGCGCTGGACATCAGCACCGGCACGTCGTCATACTCCTCTCCCGCAGGCAGAAGCACCTGTACCCTGGCGGCTCCGGACACCACATGGGTGGCGGTAAACGCCAGCCCCTCCGGAGAGACCAGAAAGCCGGTGGCGGTGGATTTCAGCTGTCCGTTTTCGTTGAGGGTACGGACATAGAACACCGCGTCCTCCGCACGGATATACACCCCTTTGGCGTCATAGGCCGTCCGCTCCCCCGAAAACGCCGGTGGCGCCAGCATGACTACCAGGGTAAGCCACAGGAGTACCATCCCGATTTGCGCTTTTTTTCGTCGAACGCTGCGCCGCGCCGCGCTTTGTCTGGTTCCTTCCATCGCGCATCACTCCTTTCGCGGACTTATGCCGCGTGTTTCCGGCGAATCCTCCCCTGCCGGAAGGGGGTATCTGAACGCCCGGGCCTTCGGGAGGCGGGCGGAGAATCCTGCTGGCGATCTTTCAGGCTTGCCGCGTTTTCGGTCACTGACACGGCAGGTGGCAGAACATCTCATCGTTTGCGCGGATGAAAAGCGCGTTCCGTCAGCAGGGACAGCGTCTCCTCGCCGAAAGAGTACTGCTTCATATATTCCCCGTGGAACTGCCGCACCGCGTCAGGATCGCCCCGCAGATAATCGTAATAGTCGCAGTCCACCAGCGCCTTGTTGACCGCCACATACCCGGGAGTCCGCATCAGTGCCTGCCCCACGCCCAGCTCCGTCAGGGTGGTCTGTAAATCCGAGAGGAACACCCGCACCTGTTTGCGGTGGGAACTCATGTCCGGCTCCTCCGGCCAGAACAGGTTCTGGATCTGCCTGGTGTCGCATCTGGCCCCATTGCGGTCGATGAGAAACGCCAGCAGCATTTTCGACTTACTCCGGTTAAAGCGCACCGGCACGCCCTGACACCACACCTCAAAATCCCCAAAGCAGCGCACCGTCAGCCGCAGCGGCTCCGATTTCGCAACAGGATGGCGCAGATTGTCCAGCGCCGTGCGCACCTGTTCCTCCGTAATCGGTTTGAGCAGATATCCGCTGACATAGAGTTCCAGGGCCTGCATGGCGTATTCGGAGTGGCCCGTGATGATCACCACATTGGTTTCCGGCCGCAGTGTGCGCAGGCGGGTGGCCACATCCAGGCCGCTGCCGTCGGGCATCTCAATATCCAGAAACACCACATCCGGGGCGGTCTGTTGGACACGCTCCATAGCGGCTGCGGCAGAATCCGCCGTCAAATGGGTCCCCTCCGGATCAAGATGGGAGAGAATCTTCCGGAACGATTCCAAAACCAGTGGATTGTCGTCAACTGTCAGTGTATTCAATGTCTATCCTCCCCCTCACTTTGGGAAATGTTTGGAATCAGGACAATCAGGCGGGTCCCCTCCGGATCGCTTTTGATGTGCAGGGAGCCGCCGCACTGGGTTTCCAGCCGTTTTCGCACATTGGCAAGGCCCTGACTGGCGTGGTCCTTTTGCTGGCACGTCGCGCCCTCCGGGATGCCGGGGCCGTTGTCCTCCACAACAATGCGGATCATCTCCCCGTGCCGCTCCGTTGTAAGAAATACGATGCCTTCGCTGCCCAGAGAGCGCACGCCGTGACGGATGGCGTTTTCCACCAGCGGCTGAACGGACAGGGCGGGAAGGGAGAAGTCCAAGATCTGCAAGTCGTAGACCACCTCAAACTGATTGGCGGGATTCATTTTTTCCAGCATGACATACTGCCGGATGTGAGACAGCTCCTGAGAAAAGGGAATCATCTGATCCGAGGTCAGGGCATCCAGATTCTTTCGCAGATACCCCGCCAGATTGTCGATGCCCTCTCCCGCCAGAGCCGGATCGGAATCCATCAGCTCCCGGATGGTATGGAGGGTGTTAAACAGGAAGTGAGGGCGCATCTGCCACTGAAACACCATAGCCTGATGATTCTCGATTTCCTCCGCCCGCCGCTTCAAATCCATCTCCACGCCTCTTTGATAAAACATCACAAGGATCAGCAGAGAGAAGGTCTCCGCAATGGGAAACAGGGCGGCACGCCGGGTGAAGATCCAGACCAGTCCCGCCAGCCATATGGGAATCAGGGCAATCTGCATGGCTGCCCGACGGCTGCCGTTCTCCTTCCCCGGTTTCCACAGCCAGAAGAAGCCTCCCATGGCCGCCGCCGAGAAGAGATCCAGCGCCGCCGCAAGGCCGCCGCTGACCCGGGCAGTCAGATCGGACACGCCGGGACGGGACACCATGTTGAAAAAGTGGAATCCATGGGCCACCGCCAGCACTGCGGCGGCGCTCAGCAGCAGATCCAGGGACGATTCCTGCCGCCTGTTGAAGGAGAGATACACGGCGATAATCACCAAAATGCCAAAGCAGGCCGTCTGCAAACCGGCAGTCATGCCCTCGCTCATTTCATCAACTCCTCAATGGCACCATAGGTCCGTCTCAAACGGACCGCCGCCAGAAACCTGTAGACCAGGGAGGCAATCCCCGCCGGGGCGGACAGCAAAACCGCGGCCAGTTCCAGCAGAAGCAGCGCCGCAGACGCCTCATCCTCCGGCCGGTACAGGGAGACGCCCTTCGCCACATAGACCACCACCAGCCCAATAGCCAGGGAAACCAGGAAGACAAACGTCACGGAAATGATCACGAGGGCGTTGGCGCAGCGGCGATTCTTCCGGGCCTGGATTTCCATGCCGAAGAGGTCCGAGAGTTCCGCAGCGGCAAACAGGATGGCCCGGCTACTCATGGGAAGCAGCACGGATTCCCCCAGCAGGATGGCCCCAAGGCTTAACAGCAGGGCGAAAGCTATCAAAATGAACCAATTCGGATCAGACGTAAGATTGGTGTGCCGGTACTGGACGACGGCCTCCGGCAGAAACTCCGCAATACAAGTAAGAAACCGCAGAAGATACCAGAGCCTGGCCTTTTGAAAGGATGGCCGCAGTTTTGTAAGCCGCGACAGCGTCCCCAAAGCCAGCGCCCAGACCTGCAGCCGCAGCGCCTGAATGGTCCACGTCATATAGACGTCGGCGTAATTGACGGCCGTGCCGACGGCGGCAAAGTCTGCGTTCTGCGCCGCGACCTGCCCCCAAAACCGGATGGCATCCACAATGGCCAGTCCCGCGTCAAGCGCCATCAGAAGCCCAATATTTTTCAGCGGCGTGTATACGTTTCCCTCTCTCACTTCAGTCTCATCTCCCGGTGATTTTTTTACCGCCGCTCCATATCCCG
>CAJOHW010000039.1 GCA_905234565.1 uncultured Oscillibacter sp.
ACACCGCCCCTCCCCATCCGGGGAGGGGCGCGGTCGTTCTCACAGTTTCCTCACCACAACTGGCGGCTCCAAGGCGTGGGCAGGGTCCGGGGGGCGGAGGGCGTGGTCTCCTCACTGCGGCGGAAGAAGCGCTCCTCCCAGCTCTGATGCAGGGTACACTTTCCCTCCGGGGCCATAGCGTCCTCGTCCGGAGTACCGGGGGTGCCCAGATACAGCATGACCCGGGTCACTTTATTGGGGCAGTACCGTCCGGCCAGCTTCCCGGAGTCCCGGCACACCTCCACCCGTACATGGCACCCGCAGGGTTCCTCCGGCACCGCCTCCGGGTCGAACAGTTCCGATACCGCCATATCTCCCTGGACCGACGCCTCACACAATCCGTCCACCGCCAGCTTTCCGCACTTGGCGCACACCACCCGGCGCTCTAAGGCATCGAGGGCGGCGAAGTGCCCGGCGGGGAGGTCCCCGTGGGCACGCTCCATAACCGCTTTCCAGATCCCCTGGACAAAGGAGCCGCTGTACTCCTGGGGGGCGGGGGTGTCATATCCGGTCCACACGCCGCAGGCCAGGGACGTGGAGAAGCCCACAAACCACAGGTCCCGCCGATCCGTGGCGGTACCGCTTTTCCCGGCCAGTTCCTGTCCCGGGAAGGCCGCCGCCCTGCCGGTACCGGAGGCCAGCACGTCCTCCATGGCGGAGATCAGCAGCGCTGCGGTGGCGGGCCGGACCGCCGCCCAGGTGTCCGGGGCCTTTTCCATCAAGACGGAGCCGTCCCGGTCCAGCACCCGGGTATAGAAGTGGGGTTCCACATACACGCCGCCGTTGGCAATGGCGGCATAGGCGGCGGTCAGTTCCACGTTGGTCACGCCGCCGTGGGTACCGCCCAGGGCCAGGGCCTCCACCTGATCCTCCGGGTCCAGGTGGGTGAGGCCGAAGCGGTGCAGGCGGTCCCACACCAGATCCACTCCTACCTCCTGGAAGCATTGCAGGGCAACGGTGTTCAACGAGTGGGCGATGGCGCAGCGCACAGGGGTACGGCCCCGGTAGCCCTCCGTGGCGTTGCGGATGGGAAGGCCGCTGGTGTAATAGGTGGGGGCGTCGTCAAAGACGGTGGCCAAGGTGGCGTCGCCTAAGTCCAGGGCGGCGGCGTACTCCCCGATGATCTTGATAGCGGAACCGGGCTGCCGGGGGCTGGACACCGCCCGGTTTAGGGTCAGACTGGCGGTTTTCTCCCCCCGGCCCCCGACAATGGCCCGGACCTCTCCGCTGGACGGCTCCATCACCACCACCGTGGCCTGGGCGTCAGTCTCCGGACGGTTGGCTTCTTCCTCACAGATGGCCTGTAAGGCCGGGTCCAGGGTGGTCTCCACCACCAGTCCCCCTTGATAGAGGGCGTCCCAGGCGGCGTCGCTGGTCCAGCCCAGCTGGGACTGCATATCCTCCACCACCTGCTGCAAGGCGGCGTCCTCAAACCAGGAGAAGATGGGGATTTCCAGGGCCACGGCGGTTTCCTCCATGTCTGTGTAGATGTCCTCCGCCACGGCGCGGTCGTAGTCCTCCTGGGAAATGAGGCCCAGTTCCAGCATGGACGAAAGGACCAGCCTCTGCCGCTCCCGGTTCTCCTCCGGATGGGTCAGGGGGTTATAGGCCGTCGGGTTCCGGGTGACGGCGGCAATGGCGGCGGATTCCGCCAAAGTCAGTTCCGACACGTCCTTGCCGAAATACCGCATGGCGGCGGTCTGTACCCCCCAGGTGCCGCCGCCCAAGTTGATGGTGTTCAGGTAGTTTTCCAGGATCATCTCTTTGGAGATGGTCTTTTCCAGTTCCAAGGCCAGATACTGCTCCTGGAGCTTGCGGACGATCTTTTCCTCCGCCGTGCGTTCCTCCATACCGGCCCGGAAGGTGCTGTTTTTAATGAGCTGCTGGGTGATGGTGCTGGCCCCCTGGGCAAGGGTCCCGGTGGTGAGGTCCTTCACCGCCGCCCGGAAGATCCCCTGTAAATCCACCCCGTGGTGTTCATAGAACCGCTGGTCCTCAATGGCGATGAAAGCGTCCTGCAAGTGTTTGGGGATCCGGTCCAGGGTTACATAGACCCGGTTGGACTCCTCTCCCGCCAGCACCAGGATCTCCGCGCCGTTCCGGTCCAGGACGGAGGTGCGGTAGCGTTTGGGGGTCACGTCCTCCAAGGGCGGGGCGGCGTCAATGGCCCTGCGCACAAAGGACCAGACCTCGAATCCCGCCGCCGCAATGCCCAACAGGAGCGCGGCACAAAAGACGAGCAGTCCCCGGACCAGCCACTTTACCCATCTCCGGCGGGGCTTTGCCGCCGCGGTCTCCGTCTCATTCATCCTCTCCGCTCCTCTCCCGTTCCCGCCGGGCCTGACGCACCGACGCGAAAAAATCCGACAACACGGCCCTGCACTCCGCCTCCATCACTCCGCCTGTGACGGCGGGGTGGTGGGGGAAGTCCTCCATAAACAGGTTCAGCACGCCGCCGCAGGCCCCGAAGGCCGGGTCCGCCGCCCCGTACCACACCCGGCCCAGGCGGCTGTTCAAAACCGCCCCGGCGCACATGGGGCAGGGCTCCAGGGTCACATACAGCTCGCAGTCCTCCAACCGCCAGGAGCCCAGGGCGGCGTTGGCCTGGGCAATGGCCTCCATCTCCGCGTGGGCGGCGGCGGACCCCAGGGCCTCCCGGCGGTTGCGGCCCCGTCCGATGACAGCGCCCCGATGTACCACCACGCAGCCTACGGGGACCTCTCCCTCCGCCGCGGCTTCCCGGGCCAGGGCCAGGGCCTCCGCCATAAACGCCTCCCGCATACGCGATCCTCCAACGCTTGCTTTATACTTGTGATCAATAAGATTTCCCGTCAGTTGCCGTGTCAGCGGCCTAAACTACGGCAAATCTGAAAGAGCGCGGTATAAAAATGGAATAACTGCCCAAACTCTCCGTAAACTGAGAGAGGGAGGGTCCGGAATGAGACAACCGCGTCATGAAACAGGGCTGGAGGGCCTCCGGCAGGAACTCCATGCCGCCCAGAGGGACCTGGCCCTGGCCTATGGGCGGTTTAACCGGGCGGTGGATCCGGAGCTGGTGGAGTCCTGCGTCTACCGCATCAGCGCCGAACAGGCCCGCTGCAACTATCTGATCCGCGCCATCCGGTCCGGCCTTGGGTCCGGCTTAGAGGAGGAAACACCATGGATTTGACACACCTGCTGCTCCTGGCCCTGGGGGCGCTGTTCGTACTGCTGGCCCTGGGGCGGCTGCTCCGGGCCCCGCTGCGTCTGGCGGTGAAGCTGCTGTGCAACACGGCCCTGGGCTTTGCCGCCCTGTGGGCCGTGCAGTTGGCGGCCCCCTTCACCGGCATCGTCTTAGGGCTGAACCTGTTCAACGCCCTGGTCATCGCCATTCTGGGCCTGCCGGGATTCCTGCTTCTCCTGCTGGTCCAGTGGGCGCTGTAAAACTTACATACTTATGAGATTTAATGAGATCAAAAAATGGGATCGCTATAACACGAATTCCGTCAGGAGCTGGGTGCCGTCGGGCAGGGTAAAGGCGTCGTCCGCCGCCGCCTGTTCCCCCAAGGACTGCATGGCGTAGACGGTCTCCCCGTCCAAAAGGGTCTCCGCCTCCCACAGCAGTCCGTCCTCCACGCTGATCCAGTACCGGTCCCGGCGGTTTTCCTCCGCCGCCTCCGCGTAGAGGCACCGGACGCCGCGGCGGACTTCATAGCCCGCCGCCGTCACCGCCTCCGGGGACAGGGCCAGCACGTCCTCATAGGTGGGGATGTGCTGTTCATCGTCCCCGGTAATGCCCCCCGCCGGGGCCTCATAGAACCGGCGGCTGGAGCCGTACCAGATGTAGGCGGTCTCCCCATCGGTGAGGCTGTGGCGCTCCAGGCCCCCAGGCTGCTCCAAATCCACCCGGGTCCACTGGGCGGAGACGGTCACCCGGGCGGTATAGGAGCCGCTGCCGCCGGACCAGAAGTGGCTCACCTGGACGGAGCGGCAGTAGTCCTCCGGGCGTGACAGGGTGGCAATGGCCGCCTGCACCGTCCGGGGCGTCACCAGGACCGGGGAGGGCGTTCCCTCTCCCGCCGGGTCGTGGACGCCCAGAAATCCGGCCTCCGCGTCGTCAGGCAGGGTGATCCAGGCGGTGCGCCGGGAGATGAGGCCCACCGCTGTGGTCAGGATCAGCCCCAGCAGGGCGCAGCCCAGGGCGGCCAGGCCGATCCGCCGCAGAGGGCGGCTCACGGTTCCCCGTCTCCGTTGCCGTCCCCGCTCTCCCCGTTCTCCCGGGGAAAGACCTGCCGGGAGGCCATGACCGCCGCGATGCACAGCGCCGCGAACAGCAGCATGGCCCGCTGCTCTCCTCCGGTGGTCAGCACCACGGCGCTGAGGCCCAGGATGGCGGAGATCACGTACAGAGTGGCCACGGCCTGTTTCTGGCTCAGGCCCATGTCAATCAGACGGTGGTGGATGTGCCCCCGGTCCGCCTGCATGGGGCTCTGCCCGTGGGCCAGACGCCGGAAGAAGGCAAAGGCGGTGTCGAAAATGGGCAGGCCCAGAATCAGGAAGGGCACCACAAAGGAGATCACCGCGTAGTACTTAAAGAGCCCCTGGATGGACATGGTGGCCAGGATAAACCCCAAAAAAGTCGCCCCGGTGTCCCCCATGAACATCTTGGCGGGGTTCATGTTGTAGGGCAGGAATCCCGCGCTGGCCCCCACCAGGGCCGCTAAGACGATGGACACCTCCGGCTCCCCCACCAGCAGGGCAATCACCAGCATGGTGGTGGCGGAGATGGTGGACACGCCGTTGGCTAACCCGTCCAAGCCGTCGATGAGGTTCACGGAGTTGGTAATCGCCACAATCCACAGCACCGTCAGGGGAATGGACAGGGGCCCCAGCACCCAGTATAGATTCTCCGAGAACACGTTGGGATTGGAGAAGGCCCGGATGGTGACGCCGTTCAGCACGGGGATCAGGGCGGCGGCAATCTGTACCACGAATTTCAGCAGGGCCGGCAGGGCCATGCTGTCGTCAATGACCCCCAGAACCACAATCACCACGGATCCCAGGAGAATGCTCCGCAGTTCCGTGTCCGTCATCACAGGCACAAAGAGCAACGTACTGACCATGAAGCCGATGAAGATCGCCAGTCCCCCCAGCCGGGGGACGGGTTTCGTGTGCATCCGGCGGTTGTCCCGGGGCACGTCAATGGCCCCCACTTTATAGGCCAGGGATTTCACCACCGGGGTCATGAGAAAGCTCACCACCATGGCCACCATCAGCGCCGCCAGGACATAGGCCACCAGACGGTTGTCATAAATCATGGACAGGCCCTCCCTTACCGGGGCAGAAAGCCCACTTTGCGCTGGACTTTGGAAAGGGTCTTCCGGGCCTGGCACTGGGCGGCCTCCGCCCCCCGGCGGTAGATCCCCTCCAAATACGCCTTGTCTCCCAGAAGCCGGGAGGCCTCCTGCCGGATGGGGGCCAAAAGCTCCACCACCGCGTCCCCCACGGCGGCTTTGAAGGCGCCGTAGCCCTGCCCGGCGAATTCCGCCTCCGCCTCGGGAATCTCCTTCCCCGTGGCGGAGCAGTAGATGGTCAGGAGGTTGGATACCCCGGGCTTCCCCGCCGGGTCAAACCGCACCTCGGTTTCGCTGTCCGTGACGGCCCGCTTGAACTTCCGGCGGATGTCCTCCGGGCGGTCCATCAGAAAGACGCAGCCCTCCGGTTCGGACTTGCTCATCTTGTTCTCCGGATTGCTCAGGCTCATGATCCGTGCCCCCAGTTTGGGGATGAAGGGCTCCGGCAGGGTGAAGGTGTCGCCGTAGATGCCGTTGAACCGCTGGGCGATGTCCCGGCACAGCTCCACGTGCTGTTTCTGGTCCGCCCCCACGGGCACCAGATCCGCCTGATAGAGCAGAATGTCCGCCGCCATGAGGACGGGATAGGTAAAGAGCCCGGCGGTGATGTTCTCCGCGTGCTGCTGGGACTTCTGCTTGAACTGGGTCATGCGCCCCAGTTCCCCGAACTGGGTGTAGCAGCCCAGAATCCAGGCCAGTTCCGCGTGCTGGGGCACGTGGCTCTGGATAAACAGGATACAGCGCTCCGGGTCCAGTCCGATGGCCAGGTACTGGGCCAGCTGCTCCATGGCCCGCCGCCGCAGTTCCGCCGGTTTCTGCCGCACGGTGATGGTGTGCATATCCACAATGCAGTAGACGCAGTCGTAATCGTCCTGAAGCGCCTTCCAGCTGCGCAGCGCCCCCATATAAGAACCCAGGGTCAGTTCCCCGCTGGGCTGGATGCCGCTGAAAATCTTTGGTTTCTGCCCTTCCATCCCTCAAACACCTCATTCTCTTTGGGTTTTCCGCGTTTTCTCCGCGTTTGGCCCCTTTTGGCCCCTCATTGTATCACGGACCCGCCGAAAGCGCAACAGGTTTGCGAAAAATCCATGGGGCAGTTCACCCGCCCTCCCGGTCCTCCATTTCCGTGGGCGTCCGGGGGAGGGCGGAGAAGTCCCCGTCCCCGCAGTCCAGATACGCCAGCACAAACCGCCGCCAGCGGTCCTCCTGCCGGGAGAACATCCCCTCCCGGGACGCCTGGTCCAGGGCAATGACCGCCGCGTCTAATTCCGGCCCCTGCCAGACGGCGTCGGACGCCGCCAGCAGCACCGCCATACCCATAATATCCTCCTGATCCGGATCCCGGGCCAGGGACTGGACGAATACAGCGGGATTGGCGAACAGGGCGTTCGCCAGAAGGCCGCCGTACCGCTCCGCGTAAGCTCCATCCAGATTGGACGCGCACCCTGACTGTAATTCCCACACCTCCTGGGCCGTATAGGACCCCTGCCGGTCCATCCAGCCCAGCAGGTCGAAAATGGCCCCGTCGGGGTTTGACGGGTTCTCCATGGCCCCGAAGGCGGTCCAGTCTATGCCGGACAGGCTTTGGAAAATGGTCCGGCGGTTCTCATAGACCTCCTCCGGCGTCAGATCCTCCGCCGTCTCCAGCCGCTTCCAGGCCAGGAACGCCGCCCGGGTGGGATCCCCCGTCTCCCGGGCTTCCCGGACCTCCGGGGACTCCGGCTGGAACCGGAGGAACTCAGCTGCCCATACCAGGGCCAGCACGGCGGCGATGCCCGCCAGGGCCGCGCCGAGAAACGCGACGGTCCGCCGCCGGGACCGCCGGAACGGGTTTGCCGGAACCGCCGGGATCTCCGGATTCACCGGGGCGGGGCGCTCCTCCGGGGTCTGGGTCAGATCCGCCAGCGTTACGTCAAACACCCGGGAAAGCCCCAGCAGGTTCCCCATATCCGGGGAGGCCCCGTCCGTCTCCCACTTGCTGACGGCTTGGCGGCTGACTCCCAGCTGTTCCCCCAGGGCCTCCTGGGAGAGGCCCTGCTCTCTTCTGTACTGTGCGATACGCTGTCCCAGTGTCACGGGGACCGCCTCCTTTCTTTCACACAAATCTGTTACGCAGTATAGCGCAGATCGGCGCAAAAATCTACCAACCGGGCGTCAACTATCGGTTGCGGCGGCCTCCGGCGGGGAAGCTGCGGGACGGATTGGAAAAACCTCCGGCCCTTTCTTGACAATTCTTTCCCCGCGGCCTATAATGTGGGCGGAAATCAAACGGCGGCCCTCTCCCCGCTCCCCTGTGACACGGGGCGGGGTTTGTTGCGCGTTTTCCAGTTCCCGGAAAAAACTGGAACGGGAGAAAACGCAAGACCCGCCGCCGTTAGGAAAGGAAGCTGTGCATGGAAAAGGAATACAAAATGAGCGCCGCCCGGGCGGAGGAACTGAGCCAGGAACTGACGTATCTGAAAACCACCCGGTCCGACGAGGTGGCGGAGATGATCAAGGTGGCCCGGGGCTTCGGGGACCTGTCGGAGAACAGCGAGTACGACGAGGCGAAAAACGAGCAGGGCAAGCTGTACTCCCGGATTGCGGAGTTAGAGGAAATCTTGCAGCACGTGGTCATTGTGGACGAGAGCGCCATGCCCTCCAACGTGGTGACCATTGGCAGCGTGGTGACGGTAGCGGACGCCTCCGGGAAGAAACTGCCTCCCTATAAGATTGCCGGCTCCCAGGAGTCGGACCCTATGCACGGGGTGATCTCCGAGGAGTCCCCTTTTGGAAAGGCCCTTTTGGGCGCAAAGCAGGGGGACACGGTGACAGTGGAGGCGCCCCAGGGAAATTTGGTCTACAAATTGGTCAAGATCGAGCGGTGAGCGCCGGGAAAAAAGCCCTTGGCGTACTGCGGGAGGGACTGCTGATCCTGGCGGGGGTGTGTACGGCCCTGGCCCTGTGCATGGACATGGACATTCCCCGGTGGAACGGCATCCCGGAGACCCTGTGGAATCTGGCGTTCAGCACCCAGTTAAAGGCTGTGGTGCCCCTGATCCCCGCGTCCATCCTGTTCCTCCGCTGCGCCTACCGCCGGACGGGAAAGAGTTCCGGGATTCTTCTGCCCATGCTGAACCTGGTGTTTGCCAGCATCTGGCTGGCGGCGGAGGGATTCCGTCTGGACGGCCCGGTGAGTATTTTGGCGGAGACGGAGGGGCAGGTGCTGAAATCCTGGATCTACTTCATCGGCATTGCCGCCGCCCTTCAGGGGCTGGCCCGGCTTCTCTACCGGGCCTGTGAACTGCCCTCTCCGCCTGCGGAGGGGCGGCTGGCCCGGTTCACAGTCCGGCACCCCTTTGCCGTGACCTTCTTCGCCCTGCTGATACTCTGGGCTCCCCACCTGATCCTCTCCTATCCCGGGAACCCCACCCCCAGCGCCTATAACCAGATCGGACAGGTGTACGGCGTCACCCCCTGGGCCAATTTCCACCCGCCCTTCGGCACGGTCATCATGGGGAACATCGTGCTCTACGGCGCGTCCCTCCGGGACGGGAACTTTGGCCTGTTCCTGTACACGTTGTTCCAGGCGGTGTGTCTGGCGGCGGCCCTGGCCCATATGTTCCGGACCATGCGGGATTTGGAGACCCCCCGGTGGCTGTGCCTGACCACGTTTTTTGTCTGCGTGGCCTGCCCCTACTATACCGCCTACATCGCCATTCTTCTCAAAGACAACCTCTATGCCTGCGCCTTCCTCCTGCTGGTGACGGAGACCGTGGTGCTGGCCCGGGAGGGGGAGGCGTACTGGAAGAGCCCAAAACACGTGGCCCTGTGGTGGACAGGCGTCATGGGGACGATTCTGCTCCGGCACAACGGGCGCTATGCCCTCTATCCCCTGATTCTGGTGCTTGTGGGGCTGATGGCGGGGAAATTCCGCCGGAAAACGGCCCGCCGGGCGGACTGGGCGGCCCTTGTCTGCCTGTTGGCTCCCGTCGTCGCCTCCTGGGCGGTGACCGGGTATCTGACCGCTGCCCACGACATCCAGCCCGGCAGCGTCCGGGAGGCTTTTTCCCTGCCCTTCCAGCAGACCGCCCGCTATGTGCGGGACTACGGAAAGGACGTGACATGGGAGGAGCGGCGGATCATTGACAAGGTGCTGGTTTACGACACCCTGGGGGATCGGTACAATCCCCGGATTGCGGACCCGGTGAAGGACCAGTTCAACGAGGACGCCACGTCGGAGGATGTGCAAAAGTATTTCGCCGTGTGGTTCCGCCAGCTCTGGCGGCACCCGGACGCCTATCTCTTTGCCACCCTGGAACAGAACTATTACGTGTTCTACCCCTTTGTGCCCAACGACGCCCTGTTCTCCGGCACCTACTATGTGGGCCAGCATTTGATCCGGGAGCCTTTGGGCGTGGAGGACGTGGAGGATTTGGAAGAAGTTCAGGCCAATCTGGGGCGGTTTTACAAGCTGTCCTTCCGGCTTCCGGGATTGAATCTTCTGTGCAGTCTGGCGCTGTACGCCACGATTCTGCTGTGGCTGTGGGCCTTCGCTTACCACCGGCGGCTGTACCGGTGGATGCTGCCCGCCCTGCCGGTATTGTTGAGTTTGGCGGTGGTGATTGCCGCCCCGGTGATTCAGGGGCATCCCCGGTACGCCTTTCCGGTGATCTACACGGTTCCCATCCTCCTGGCCTATTATATGTACTTGGCCCGTCCCGAGGCGGCGGTTCCGGCGGAAGAAGCGGAAGAATCTATTACGCCGGAGGACATTGAGGCGGAGATCACGGAGGATGAACTGGAAAAGGCCGTGGAAGATCGGCTCCATCCCTCTGACGCCCCGGAAGGTTCCGACGCCCCGAAAGCCCTGTCCCCGGATACGCCCAAGCCCCGGAAACTCCCGGACAGGCGTCCCAAAAAACGCCCAGTCCGCCGGAGGGATCGGTCTGAGCGGAAGCGGAAAAAGAATACGCTGTAAATGAATTCCCCTTCCGGGCTGTGCCCGAAAGGGGAAGTTCTTTTCAGTTTTTCACCTTTACAGCATTGCCACCACGCTGGCACAGCGGCGGCACAGGGTGGGATGCTCCGCCACGGCGCCCACGTCCGGCAGCTGCTTCCAGCACCTCTGACACTTGGCCTCCGCCGACGGCTCTACGGCCACCCGTACCCCAGCCAGAGGCGTGTCCGCCCCTTTGGCGTAGGCCTCCGGATCCTCCGACACGGACACGCCGGACACCAGGAACAGATCCGCCAGCTGTTCCGGCGTGAAATGATCCTCCGTCCGTTTCAGGTTGTCGGTTTCAGCGTTCCGGTCCTTCACCAGGGTGATCCGGGCCTCCAGGGCCTTGCCGATCTTCTTCTCTCCCCGGGCGGCTTCCAGGGCCGCGTTGACGCCGTTTCGCAGCTGATTGACTACTGCCCAGCGGACCATGGCCTCCTCCGGCAGGGCGTAGGCCGTGAAGGGCTGGTTCCGGTCGTTGAACACCACGTTGGCCGGATCATCGCTGTCCCGGTGGGGCATGGCCTGCCAGATCTCGTCTCCGGTGAAGCACAGGATGGGGGCCATGATCTTGGTGATGGTGTCCAGGATCAGAAACAGGGCGGTCTGGGCGCTGCGGCGGAGGGTACCCTCCCGGGCCTCACAGTACAGCCGGTCCTTGATGATGTCCAAATAGAAGTTGGACAGGTCCACCACGCAGAAATCGTTCACCGCGTGGGTGACGGCCAGGAACTCGTAGTCGTGATACGCCTGCTCGCACCGTTCGATCAGCGTATTGAGGCGGGTCAAGGCCCAGCGGTCCAGTTCCTCCATGTCCTCCGGCGGCGTCAGGCGGTTGGGATCGAACCCGTCCAGGTTCCCCAGACAGTACCGGGCGGTGTTGCGGAACTTGAGATAGTTCTGGGACAGCTGCTTGAAGATGGAGTCGGAACAGCGCACATCGGCGTGATAGTCAGCGGAGGCCGCCCACAGCCGCAGAAGGTCCGCGCCGTACTTGTCCATGATCTCATAGGGATCCATGCCGTTGCCCAGGGACTTGTGCATGGCCTTCCCCTCGCCGTCCACGGTCCAGCCGTGGGTGACGCACTCCTGAAAGGGCGCGCCGTTGCCAAAGGCCCCTACGGCGGTCAGCAGAGAGGATTGGAACCAGCCCCGGTACTGATCCAGCCCTTCCAGATACATATCGGCGGGCCACCAGCCCTGATCCCGTTTCATGGAGGCGAAATGGGTGGAGCCGGAGTCGAACCAGCCGTCTAAGGTGTCCTCCTCCTTCCGGAACCCCTCTCCCTTGCCGCAGGAGGGACAGACAAATCCAGCGGGAAGAAGGTCCGCGGCGTCCTTGGCGAACCAGGCGTTGGAGCCCTCCTTCGCAAACAGGGCGGAGACGGCCCCAATGCTCTCCTCCGTACACACCGGCTGTCCGCAGGATTCGCAGTAGAACACGGGAATGGGCAGGCCCCATTTCCGCTGCCGGGAGATGCACCAGTCGCTGCGCTCCCGGATCATGGCCTTCATGCGCTCAATGCCCCACTCCGGCACCCAGCGCACCTGGTCACAGGCCGCCACAGCCTCCTCTTTGAAGGCGTCCACGGAGCAGAACCACTGGGGCGTGGCCCGGAAAATGACGGGTCCCTTGCAGCGCCAGCAGTGGGGGTAGGAGTGGACAATGTCCTCTGAGGCGTACAGGGCCCCGGAGGCCTTCATGTCCGCCAGGATCACGGGGTTGGAGTCGTCGGTGGAGAGGCCGGCGTACTTGCCCGCGTAGTCCGTATGGCGGCCCTGGTCGTCCACGGGCACCACCATCTCCAAGCCGTAGCGGGTGCAGGTCTGATAGTCCTCCGCGCCGAAGCCCGGGGCCGTGTGGACGCAGCCGGTACCGGACTCCGTGGTGACGTAGTCCGCCAGCATCAGCAGGCTGGTTTTGGGCAGGAAGGGGTGGTCCGCCAGCATCTTCTCAAAGAACGCGCCGGGGTGGGTTTCCAGGATCTTATAATCGGAAATGCCCCCTAAGCCCATGACCTTCTCCGTCAAAGCCTCCGCCATGACATAGATCTCCCCGCCGGGAATCTGGACCAGGGCGTAGTCGATGTCGGGATGGAGGGTAATCCCCAAGTTCCCCGGCAGGGTCCAGATGGTGGTGGTCCAGATGAGGAAAGACACCTTGCTCTTGTCCACGTGGGAGAGTTTGCCCAAATCGTCGTGGAGGGGGAACTTCACGTACACCGTGGTGACGGGATCGTCCTGATACTCGATCTCCGCCTCCGCCAGGGCGGTTTCGTCCCGGGGGCACCAGTGGACGGGCTTAAAGCCCTTGTAGATGTAGCCCTTCCGGTACATCTCCCCGAACACCTTCACCTCCTCCGCCTCAAAGGACGGGGCCATGGTGAGATAGGGGTGTTCCCAGTCCCCCAGGACGCCCATGCGCTGGAAGCCCTCGCTCTGGACCTCTACATAATGCTGGGCAAAGTCGTGGCAGGCGGAGCGGAACTCCGGCACGGACATGGCCTTCCGGTTCAGCCGGTTCTGCTTGATGATGGCGGATTCAATGGGCATTCCGTGGTTGTCCCAGCCGGGGACATAGGGGGTGTCGTAGCCGTTCATGGCGTAGGAGCGGACAATGATATCCTTCAGGGCCTTGTTCAGGGCGTGGCCCATGTGGAGCGCGCCGTTGGAGAAGGGAGGGCCGTCGTGGAGGTTGAAGCGGGGTTTCCCCGCGTTCTTTTTCCGCAGGGTCTGGTACACGTCGATTTTTTTCCAGCGTTCCAGCATCTCCGGCTCCCGTTTCGGAAGCCCCGCCCGCATGGGAAAGGCGGTCTTTGGCAGATTGATGGTTTTGTTGTAATCCATAAACATCCTCCTTAAAAAGAGCTGCTGAGCGGCTCCTCATTGGGCCTTTTCACGTTTTCCCCCTATGGGACACACCCGCTGGCATTTCCGGCAGTTCACGCACAGAGCCGCGTCAATGCGGGGGTAGAGGAAGGTCTCCCCGTCCGGCTCCATGGCAATGGCTCCCTTCGGACAGGCGGCGCGGCAGGCCTCACAGCCGCAGCACTCCTCTTTGCTGGGATACAGGACAGGCAGGCCCGGTTCCGCCGGAGGCGGCGGGCCCCAGGCAGGAAGCGCGGAAGGCGTCCCCGGAGGGGGAGAGGGTTCCGCCTCCAGCTTTTCCAGGACATCCAGATCCAGGGCTCCATCCCGGAAGGCCTCTTTGAAAAACCGCTCCCGCCGGTCCGGGATCTTCACGGAACGCCTGGCAGTGGAATTGCGAATCAGCGCGTGCTCAGCGTCCACGGTCCGGACCTCCAGGCGCGGGGACAGGGCCTTCCAAATCCTCCATCCGGCGGCAGTCCGAGGCAGAACCAGGGAGATCCCCTTGTTATCGTTCATGTCGGGAAAGGTATCCGCCACGCCCCAGAAGTCCCCAATAGTCAAATCGGCCTGGCTGTGGGACAGCTTGAAATGGCAGGCATAACAGGAGGGGCGCAGTATCATATTTTTCAAAAAGGCGATGTGATAGAGATCTTCGGGAGCATAGCACTGATAGGAGGAGCCGTCGGCAAGCCGGATATGGATCAGCTTGGGACGCCATCCCCTGGTTTTATCCACTGTCAACAACTTAAGGAGATTGGCCTCGGATAGTTTACAAATTAACGCATAACTCCGAGTATCAGTCAAAATTGCAGAAAAAATGTTATACGGTTTTTCTCGTCCCGTCCCAGAAAAGCGCGCAGTCCCGCAATCTGGCAGGGCGTCCCGGAATAGAGCACCTGTCTCCCCTGACGCAAAAAAGATTCTGCCTGGGCATAGGCGCCGCCGGTTCTGCTCTGGACGTATTTGCTGCCCATGAAGGCTTGTACTTCCTCCGGCGTCTGGGCAAAGCCGTGGACGACGTGATAGTTCTCGTCAAATTTTGCCCCGAACACCACGCCCTGCCGGTCCAGAATCAGGGACGCCAGCTCAGAAAAGACGCCGCCGGAGGAACTGCCCAGCCGGACAGCCTCGTCTTTGCTGAAAGTAGCGAAAAAACAGGGTTCCATCTCAGCACCGCCTCTCTTTTTTTGCACGCTCCAAAATCTCCCAACACTGGGGGAAGCAGTTATGCTTCCGCAGACGGGAAATTCCGGCGGCAATGCTGTCTCGTTCTTCCCGGAACCGTTCGTCCATCCGTTCCACAGCCCGCAGGAGGTCCCTGGGGTCGAAGCGTTCCGTAATGTCGAAAGCGTAAGCCTCCTGTCCCAGCAGGGCCGCCAGTTCCCGGTATTTCACCGCCCAGCCCGGGATCACGGCGGGAATGCCCTCCCGATAGGCGTGGACCACGGCGTGGAACCGGGAGGCGATGATGTAGTCGAACTGCCGGACAAAGGCGCTGTACCCAAAGCAGGAGAACTCCTCTTCCACCAGATGGACCTGGGGGTGGTCCGGAAACAGGGCGGCAATGGCCTTGCAGGGCTCCAGGTCCTCCGAGTGGCGGAAGATCCAAATCTGTCTGCCCCGGCGGATCAGTTCCGCCAGCAGTTCCCGGTACAGGGACAGGATGGCCCTCTCGTCCCCGTGGAGAAAGGTCTGGGTGTTGGGAATCACGCCCACATTGCCGGTGGTTTCCAGCCGGGGGACGCGGAGATCCGGCTCCCGGGTCATGAGATTCCGCCAGTCCGGGGGCTCCGTCTGCAGCACCAGGTCCGGGGCCTGGCGGACATTGGAAAGACCGAATTCCTCCGTCAGCAGTTGGTATCCCTCCGGCTCCCGGGCGTAAATCCGCGCCGCCAGGGGCAGCGTCTCCCGGATCCGTTCCGGAAGGTCCGCCGATTCGCCCGCGTAGTGAAACGGGCCGAAGGACTGGGGCAGCAGAATGACAGGGATCCCATAGCGGGCGGCCTCCGCGATATGCCACAGCAGGCGGCGGTTGGCGAAGTCTGCCATTTTCGAGGTCAGGGCATAGCCGCTGACATCCAAAACGCCGTCCAGCTGGGGCAGAAGGCGGTGCAGGCCGGAGAGGACTTCCGGGGCCAGGGCAGTCGGTTCCTGTTTCCGGCGCTCCGCCTGGTTCGCCAGCATCTCCTCCCGCAGTTCCGGATGGGTTTCATAGCGGTGGGCGTCCCTGCCGCCAAAGATCAGATGAAACCGGAAGGGGTGATCCGGAGCGTAGGATTTGTAATTGTCCACAGGCGTGTAATAGATCTCCGTATCGGCGTCTTGTCTGCGGAGCTGGTCCATGACGGTAAAGAGCAGGGATTGGGCCCCCTTATTCCCAAACTGCGCACCGGTGATTAGAATTTTCATAGCGGTTTCCTCCTTTGATTCTCTTGTGCCTTATTTGGCTGTGACCACGGCGTCATACGCCAAGTCCGCCGGAATTTCGGAGGCGTCATTGGCCCAGAGGGCCACATCGCAGTACCGGGAGAGGAGGATCTGGGAATACCACTGCCGTCCGGCGTCTCCCCGTCCCAGCAGGACAATCTTTCCGCCTTTGGGAAGGGTATCGTAGGGAACCTGAAAACGCAGAATTTTTGTAGTCTGGAAGCTTCCATAGGAGCGGGCGCATAAGAACAGGATCTCTTCCAGAGGCAGCTCCCGCATCATATGGTACCAGGCGGCGACGGTGGGCCGCAGCGCACCCTCCGGCAGGTCCTCCGCCCCCAGTCTGGGAAAGACCTCCTCCAGCAGAAAACCATGCAGCCGTTTCAGGGCGGCGTAGTTGTCCACCACGTCAAACTTGTCCCGGAGATTGCTGAGAAATTCCCCCAGATACCCCAGTTTCACCTGATCGTACAGGCCCAATTCCCGCAGTTTCTCCACAATTTTGCAGGCGGATATAGCCGGTGCCTCCGGGTATTTCGACGCCTTGTCCGAGACACTGCCTCCTGTGAAAGCCCGGTAGTGCATCAGGACCCGGTCCACTACGCGGATCCGCTCCGCCAGCGCCAGAGCCAGGGCGGGGACATACTGGTCGTTGGACACGGGCAGGGACAAAAACCGCAGATGATTCTCCTCCACCAGGTCCCGCCGATAGAGTTTATTCCAGGCTCCCAGCAGTCCGATCTCCAGAATGTGGTCCGGGCAGTCCTGAACGGAGAATACCTCCTTGGCAGGCAGGTGGTCCAGCTGGTGGGTCAGGTAGGGGGAAAGCGTTCCTGTCCGGCTGTCAAAGCGGTCAATGCGGAAGATCACCAGATCCGCGTCACACGTTTCCGCCTGGGAGACGCAGGTCTCTACCATATCCGGTTCAAAGAAATCGTCGCTGTCCAATATCATCAAGTATTTCCCTTTGGCCCGGTCCATTCCCGCGTTCCGGGCGGGTGCCGCCCCCTTTTCCCCCGTATCGTTGGGAAACACCTTCACACGGGGATCTTTTTCGGCGTATTCCCGCAGAATCTCCGGGGACTCGTCTGTGGACCCGTCGTCTATGCAAAGGATCTCCAAATCCCGGTACGTCTGTCCCGTCACGGAATCCAGGCACTGGCGCAGATACGGCCCGGCGTTGTAGACGGGCATGACAATGGATACCAGAGGCATAAGATTTCCCCTCTTTCATTTTGCCGTGACCACGGCGTCATATTCCAATCCCTCCGGGATTTCGGAGGCGTCATTGGCCCAGAGGGCCACATCGCAGTACTGGGAGAGAATCAGCTGGGAGTACCACTGGCGTCCCGCCTCCCCCTTGCCCAGGAGGACAATCTTCCCGCCTTTGGGCAGGTCCTCATAGGGAACCCGGAAGCGGAGCACAGACGTAATGCCCTTTGCGCCCCTGGCCCGAGCAGCCTGGAAGAGGATCTCTTCTAAGGACACGGAGGTGATCATGCGGTACCAGGCGTCAATCCGGGGATCGGACAGATAGCCCTCCGGAAGGTCCGCCGCCCCCAGGGCCGGGAAGACCTCCCGCAGGTAGGTCTCATACTGCCGCTTCATGGCGGCGTAGTCATCCATTTCATCCAAACAGTTGCGCAGGTTCCGGAAAATCAGGTTCAGGTAGCTGGATTTCACATCCTCATACACGCCGTATGCCCGGAGTTTTTCGATAGAGGCTCCGGCGGCCCGATAGACGCAGTCCGGGTGTCGGATCCACTTGGTGGACACGCTGGCTCCCGCGTTCATCCGGTAGTGCAGCAGGATCCGGTCCAGGAAGGTAATCCGTTCCGCCAGGGCCAGGGCCAGGGCAGGCACCTGTTCATCCTCCATGACTGGCAGGGACTCAAACCGCATTCCGTACCTCTCCACCAGATCCCGCCGGTACAGCTTGTTCCAGGCGTACAGATCCCCGATCTGGTAGAGGAATTTGGGAAAAGTCCGGCGGGAAAACACCTGTGTCTCCGGCAGATGCGATGTTTGGCCATCCAGCCAGGTTCGGGTAATCCGTCCCCGGTGCTGATCATATACGTCTGCCCGGAAGATTACCACATCCGCGTGGGTTCGCTCCGCCTTCTCCACACAGCTCCACGCCAGATCCGGCTCAAAGAAATCGTCGCTGTCCAAAATCAGCAGGTACTTTCCGACTGCCCGGTTCAGCCCCGCGTTCCGGGCGGGACCCGCGCCCTTTTCCCCGGTGTCATTGGCCAGGGGCTTCACCCTGGGATCCCGCCGGGCGTATTCCATCAGAATCTCCGGGGATTCATCCGTAGAGCCGTCGTCCACGCACAGGATCTCCAAATTCCGGTACGTCTGGTTTACAAGGGAGTCCAGGCACTGGCGCAGATACGGCGCGGCGTTATAAACCGGCATCACCACGGAGACCAGAGGCGTTTCATTCACGGGCGTTCCCCCCTTCCAGCCAGTCCAGTTCCAGATCCCAGGGCGTCAGGGCAATATCCGGTTTCACCCGTTCTCCGTGGAAGTCGCTGCCGCCGGTGACATGAAGATGGTATTTTTCCGCCGTCCTGAGGAAAAAGGCGGTCATGGCCTCCGTGTGCCGGGGATAGTAACACTCCATGGCATCTAAGCCCCAGTCCGTGAGCTGGCCCACCAGGGCGTCTAAGGCCGTATCCTCCAGGCCGATTTGATAGGGGTGGGCCAGGGAGACTTTGCCCCCGGAGGCGTGGATGGCGTCTAAGCACTCCCGGACCGGAGGCTTTCCCCGCTCCACCCGGTCGTGATAGGCGTCCGTATCCAGCCAGCGGTCGAACACCTCCCGGGTATTGGCGGCGTAGCCCCGCTCTACCATGGCCCGGGCGAAGTGGGGCCGTCCTACCACGCCGCCGCCCGCGCAGATGCGGACCTCCTCCTCTGACAGGCGGAACCCCAGGTCCTCTAAATACGCCAAAATCCGGTAGATCCGCTCCTCCCGGTTGGACCGCATTCTCCGGCACAACCGCTCCAAAGGGGTATCCCCCCGCCGGAAGGCGTAGCCCAGGATATGAAAGGTGTGGTACTCCCGGGCGCTGAGTTCCACTCCCCGCACAATCCGGATCCCCAGGTCCGCGCCGACGCGCTCCGCCGCCTCTAAGCCGTCTAAGGTATCGTGGTCCGTCAGGGCCAGGACCTCAATGCCTCTGTCTTTCGCCAGTTCCACCAATCGCTCCGGCGGGTACTGCCCGTCCGACGCGGTGGAATGGGTGTGCAAATCCGC